>JAPTUI010000165.1 GCA_028067895.1 Pseudomonadota bacterium
TGTTCGAGCGGTGGCGATACCGCAAGTCAGCGCCGCCTGCAGCCCGCTGGCAGACGACAGGGGAGCGTTTCGAAGATCCGGCCACGGGCGAGCCGATGGAGGTCCTGTACGATCCGGTCACGGGCGAGCGGCGCTACGAACCGCTCAGCCGCCGCTCGCCGTGACCTGACGGCGCGCGCCTCAGCGCCGCCCTCTGCCCGTGCGCGCCGTCCGGCGCGCAGGCGCGCGGCGCGCGCGCTTTCCCTTCGGCGCCTGCGCAGGCCGTCGAACCGCGATCCGGCCTGATTTGGCGGCTTTTTTCTTCGCTACCTTACGGGGACGGATCCGGACGCGCTTGGCGGTCTTGGCCGTTTTCGCCGGTGCACGCCGGGCTTTGACGATCTTGGCCTTCGGGCGCCGTGCGAGCGTCTTGGCGGTCGCCCGCCGCGGCGCCGATTTTCCCGTACGCGACTTCGACGTTGCGCGCTTCGCACGCTTCGCTGCGGCCGGCTTGCCGCGCCGGGGCGCAGTCCGCGCTCGAGCAACCGCCGCCTGTTTGACGGGCGTTGCGGGCGCCGCCGCCTCGTCCTCACCGCGCAGCTGCTCGAGAATCGCTGGATTCTCCAGCGTCGAGACATCCTGCGCGATGTCCTCGCCGCGCGCGATCGCGCGCAGCAGCCGGCGCATGATCTTGCCCGAACGGGTCTTCGGCAGGTTGTCCGCGAAGCGGATTTCATCCGGCTTGGCGATGGCCCCGAGCTGCTGGCCGACCCAATCGCGCAGCACCTGCGTCAGATGCGCCGCATCGCCCTTCGGCCGGGCGCCGCGGCAGACCACGTAGGCGAACACCGACTCGCCCTTGACGTCGTGCGGCTTGCCGACCACAGCCGCCTCGGCGACGCGCGGATGGGCCACCAGCGCCGACTCGATTTCCATGGTACCGAGGCGATGGCCGGCCACGTTCAGCACATCATCGATGCGGCCCATGATCCAGAAATACCCGTCTTTGTCGCGGTGCGCGCTGTCGCCCGCAACGTAGTAACGGTTGCGGAATTTCTCCCAGTACGCAGCCAGGTAGCGGTCGTTGTTGCGCCAGATGGTGCGCAGCATCGAGGGCCAGGGCTTCTTGATCACCAGGTAGCCGCCGGCATCCGCCCCGGTCACCGGCTCGCCGTGATCGTCCACGATCTGCGCCTCGATGCCCGGCAGCGGCAGCGTGCACGAACCGGGCTTGGCGGGGGTGATGCCGGGGAGCGGTGAGAGCATGATCGCGCCGGTCTCGGTCTGCCACCAGGTGTCGACGATCGGACAACGCCCGCCGCCGATGACCCGGTGGTACCACATCCACGCTTCGGGATTGATCGGTTCTCCGACGCTGCCGAGCAGGCGCAGCCGCGACAGATCATAGCGGGCCGGCACCTCGTCGCCGAGCTTCATCAGCGCACGGATCGCCGTCGGGGCCGTGTAGAACACGCTGACGCCGTGATCCTGGCAGATCTTCCAGAAGCGGCCGCCGTCCGGATAGGTCGGCCCGCCCTCGTACATCACGACCGTGGCGCCGGCGGCGAGCGGGCCGTAGGCGAGATAGCTGTGTCCGGTGACCCACCCGGCGTCCGCGGTGCACCAGAACACGTCCTCCTCGCGCAGGTCGAACACCCACTCGGTGGTCAGCTTCGCCCCGAGCAGATACCCGGCGCTCGAGTGCTGGATGCCCTTGGGCTTACCCGTGGAGCCGGAGGTGTAAAGCAGATAGAGCGGATGCTCCGCATCGACCCACTCCGGCTCGCACGCCGGGGACTGCCCCGCGATCGCCTCGTGCCACCACAGGTCGCGACCCGGCTCCATGGACACCGCTCGGCCGGTCCGTTGCAACACCACGACGTGCTTGACGCTCGGGCAGCCCGCCGCGAGTGCCTTGTCCGCGGCCGCCTTCAGCTCGATCGCGTGTCCGGCGCGCCAGCCGCCATCGGCGGTGATCAGCACCTTCGCACCCGTGTCCTCGATCCGCTCCTTCAGCGCCGGAGCGGAGAAGCCGCCGAACACCACCGAGTGGATTGCGCCGATGCGGTTGCACGCGTGCATCGCCACGATGATCTCGGGCACGAGCGGCATGTAGATCGCCACGCGGTCCCCGCGCTGCACGCCGAGGGACTTCAGCGTGTTGGCGAAGCGGCAGACCTCCCCGTGCAGTTCCTGGTAACTGATGCGCCGCACATCGCCCGGCTCGCCTTCGAAGATGATGGCGGGCTTGTGGCCGCGGTCGGCCAGATGCACATCGAGACAGTTGAATGAAACATTGAGCTCGCCGTCGGTGAACCAGCGGAAATTCGGTGCATCCTGTTCATCCAGACTCACCGTGAACGGCTTGTGCCACACGAGGTGCTCGCGCGCCAACTGCGCCCAGAAGCCGGTGTAATCCGTCTGCGCATGGCGGCTCAAGGCCTCGAGATCCGCCGGCTTCAGCCGCGCGCGCGCACTGAATTGCGCAGGCGGCGGGAAGACGCGCTCCTCCTGCAGGACGGACACGATGTTCTTGTTCGCCATGGTAGCCCCCGCTGATTCCTGTGACCTGAACGCCGAGCATAGCCGAAGCCCGCGCGAATTCCTGCCAGACCAATGGTGCGAACGGCGGCTCAGCCGCCCTGCGCGGCGAGCGCCGCCAGCCGCTCGCCCTGGTGGCGCAACAGCGGCCCGAAGCCGAGCCGGTCATAGAGCGTCCCGAGGGACTGCAGATCCGGGACGCGCGGGCGCAGCTGCTCGGGGCTCGCTTCGAGCGGCATGTCGCACACAATGCGGGTCAGGCGGCGCGCCAGATAGACCGCCTCACGGTGCTCGTGCAGCCGCTCGCGCAACTCGCGCGCGCCGCGCAGACCGAGCGTGGCGACTCTGCCGAGGCCGGCATAGAGCTCATCGATGGAGCCGAAGGCGCGCATCAGCGCCGCGGCGGTCTTCGGACCGATCCCCGGAACGCCGGGAATATTGTCCGAGGTGTCGCCGGTGAGCGCCAGGTAGTCGGCGAAGCGCTCCGGGGCCACACCGAAGTGCCGCTCGACGTCACGGTAGCCGAGCTGCCCGCGCGCCCCGAAGTCCCAGTACAGGTCCCCGTCGCGCACCAGTTGCGCCAGATCCTTGTCGCGCGTGATGAACGCCGAGCGGATGCCGTGCGCGCGCATCCGGTGCGCCAGAGTACCGATGACGTCGTCGGCCTCATAGTGCGAATCGACGAACACCGCCAGGCCGAGTCGCGCGCACAGGTCGCGGCAGTACTCGAACTGCGCGGCCAAATCCGCCGGAGCCGGCTCGCGATTGGCCTTGTACGCAGGATAAATCTCATTGCGGTAGGAAGTGGCCAGGCGCCGATCAAAGGCGACTGCGACGAACTGCGGACGCGTCCGCTCGAGCAAGTCCCCAAGAAAGCGGGCGAAGCCGAACACCGCATGCACCGGACGCCCCTCGGCATCGAGCATCTCAGGCAGCTGCGAATGGTAGGCGCGGAAGACGTAGACCGAGCCGTCGATGAGGTAAAGCAAGTTCAGCGGCTCCGTCGGCAGCACGCCCCGAGGTCATCGCCGGCAGAGCTCAGCTCAGCCAGCGTTGAATGCGGTCATGCAGCGGGCTGGTACGCGGGAAGTGCGCCAGAAGATACTCCATCTGATCGGCGAGCACGCGCCGGCCCTTCAGAAAGATGTACTCGGCATACGTCGGCGTGAACGGCACGGCGACCAGCTGCATCTTGGCCTGCTCCGGGGTACGCCAGGCCTTCTGGTTGTTGCAGCGGCGGCAGGCGGTCACCACGTTGTTCCAGGTGTCGAGGCCGCCCTGACTGAAGGGGCGGACGTGATCGCGGGACAGATCCCGGGTCGCAAACCGCTGGCTGCAGTACATGCAGATGTGCGCATCGCGCCGGAAGAGCGTCTGGTTGTTCAGCGGCGGCACGTAGTCGTGCCGGGTGCTGCCGGGATTGCCGGTATGCCCGACCGTCGCGACGATAGAATTGATCTCGAGCACGGTGCGCCGTCCGGTGCGCGCATTGATGCCGCCGAACAGCGTGAACAGAAGGCTGCCGCAGGTATAGGCGACCTGGTCCTGGGTATAGAGCCGGGCCGCCTCTCGATAGTCGATCCACTCGAGCGGCATGCCGGCGACGTCGGTTCGCAGCACGAGCTGAGAGAGCCCGCGTACCGCCCCCGTCAGGGTGATCCGCAGGTCATCGCTCGAGCCGAAATCGGCCCGCTCGAAATCTATGCCTATCATGGCCAGTTGTAAGATAAGGCAAGATTATGCTTGAGTTCAACGGGACAACGTGTAGGGTAGAGCGCATGGGAGCCGGCCGCCGCGGTGCACGGCGCCCGCCGGTCGGAAGGGGCTTTTGATGCCAATCACAATCGGCGCGCTGCGCGAAAGCGCCGCCCGCGAGACGCGCGTCAGTCTCGTGCCCGAAGTGGCCGAGAAGTTCATGCGCCTGGGCGCCAGCGTTCTGCTGGAGCGCGGCGCCGGGGAGCGCGCCCAGTTTCCGGATGCGCTGTACCGCGACGTCGAGTGGGCCGACCGTGCCGGCGTGCTCGAACGGGCGCAGGTTCTGCTCACCGTGCAGCCCCTTGAGATCGCACAGATCGGCGCACTGAAGCCCGGCACGGTCGTGGCTGGCTTCCTGCAGCCCTACGCCCGCCACGCCGAGGTGCGCGCGCTGCAGGAACGAAACATCACCAGTTTCGCCATGGAGCTGGTGCCACGCATCTCGCGCGCCCAGTCGATGGATGCGCTGTCCTCGCAGGCGGCCATCTCCGGCTACAAGGCGGTGTTGATCGCGGCGAACCATCTGCAGAAGTTCCTGCCCATGCTGACCACGGCGGCCGGCACGGTCCGGCCCGCTCAGGTGCTCGTCATCGGCGCCGGTGTCGCGGGCCTGCAGGCGATCGCCACGGCGCGCCGGCTCGGCGCAGTGGTCGAGGCCTATGACGTGCGCGGCGCGACCCGCGAACAGGTCCGCTCACTCGGCGCGAAATTCGTCGACACCGGCGTCAGCGCCGAAGGCGCCGGCGGCTACGCGCGCGAATTGACCGAGGAAGAGAAGCGCCGCCAGCAGGAAGTCCTCGATGCGCGCATCGCCGCCGCGGACGCGCTGATCAGCACCGCGGCCGTACCCGGTCGGCCAGCGCCGAAGATCGTCACACGCGCCGCAGCCGAACGCATGCGGCCGGGATCGGTGATCGTGGATCTGGCCGCCGAACAG
>JAPTUI010000169.1 GCA_028067895.1 Pseudomonadota bacterium
GGCGAGCTTGCTCGCCATGGCGCGCTGGCGGGAAAACGCATGTGTCGAGGAGTGCACGTCCATCACGATCCGAGTTGGGCGAACACGTCCGCCATTTCCAACGCCGCCTCCATGGCCTCTCCCCCCTTGTCGCCTTGACCGGTCGCGGCCCGCTCGATCGCCTGCTCGACGGTCTCGACCGTGAGCACGCCGAAGCTGACCGGCACCAGCGTCTCGAGCGCCGTACGCTGCAGGCCGCCGGCGCATTCGCCAGCGACGTACTCGAAATGCGGCGTGCCGCCGCGAATCACGCATCCGAGCGCCACCACCGCGTCATACCGGCCGCTCGCGGCCAGCTTGCGTGCCGCCACCGGCAGCTCGAACGCCCCCGGGACCCGCACCACGAGCAAATCCTCCAGGACACCGCCGTGGCGTGCCCACGCGGCCTCGGCGCCCTTCAGCAAGCTCGCCACGATGAATTCGTTGAATCGCGCGGCGACCACGGCCACCTTGCGGCCGCGGGCAGTCGACTGTCCTTCGATGAGTCGCACGGCACTCACGCGTCTTCTCCGACGTACCCGTCGATTTCCAGGCCGAATGCCGAAATGCCGTGAATCTGCTTCGGCGCCGACAGCACGCGCATGCGCCGCACGCCGAGGTCCTTCAGAATCTGTGCCCCGATGCCGAAGGTCTTCAGCACACCGCCGTCCCGGCGAGCGGCCCGGGCCGAGCCGTCGGCCTCGGGCGGTGCCCCGAGTGAGCGGACCGAATCGAGCAGATCGTTCGGCGCCTCGCGCTCGCGCAGGATGACGATCACGCCGGTGCCGGCGTTCGCGATGCGCTGCATCGCGGCCCGCAGCGTCCAGGCAAGCGGATCGGCGCGGATCCCCAGCAGATCGCGCAGCGGGTCGGCCAGATGCACGCGCACCAGAGGCGGCTCGGGCCCCTCAAGCGTGCCGCGCACCAGCGCGAGGTGGACGTCCTCGCCGACGCGGTCCTCGTAAGCGAACAGGCGAAAGTCGCCGAACTCGGTGGCGACCGGCTGCTCGGACAGGCGCACCACGGAGCGCTCATTGCGCAGGCGGTAGCGGATCAGGTCCGCGATGGTGCCGATCTTCAGGCCGTGCGTCGCGGCGAAGGCATGCAGCTGCTCGCGCCGCGCCATCGAGCCGTCCTCGTTCATCAACTCGGAAATCACCCCAACCGGTTGCAGGCCGGCGAGGCGACACAGATCCACGGCCGCCTCGGTGTGCCCGGTGCGCACGAGTACCCCGCCGCGCCGTGCGCGCAGCGGGAAAATGTGGCCGGGACGGGCAAAATCGGCGGCCCGCGCCTCGGCGCGGGCCAGCGCGCGGATCGTGACCGCACGGTCGCCGGAGGACACTCCGGTCGTGGTGCCCGCTACGGCGTCCACCGAGACGGTGAACGCGGTGCGATGCGCCTCGCTGTTGTGGATGACCATCTGCGGCAGCTCCAGCCGCTCGAGCCAGGCCTCCTCCATGGGCACGCAGAGGATCCCGCTGGTGTGGCGGATCATGAACGCGACCGCCTCGGGCGTCGCACACTCGGCGGCCATGATCAGGTCGCCCTCGTTCTCGCGATCTTCGTCGTCCATGATGATGACCATGCGCCCGGCACGCAGGTCGGCGAGGATTTCCTCGACGCTGTTCATTTTGACGCCAGACGGCGGGGCCTTGCCGGAGAGGGGGAGGACTTTGGACATCGCGCGGGGCCTGGTGCGTTGGGCCCACTAGTATACCGTGCGGCCCGCCTCCCCCGGCGCGGGACGCTAGCGCCGAGGCCGCTGTGCCGCCGCGAGCAGGGGCCGCACGGCGACCCGCAGCTGCCGGGCGGTGACGCCCGTCAGCCCGCCGAGCAGCCGCGCCCGGATGACCCCGTGGGTATCGATGACATAGGTCATCGGCACCGCCAGCGGCTCGCCGAATCCATCCACCCGGGCCGTGCGGGCGAGGGCCGCCGGATAGGTGAATCCGCTGAGTGCCCGCTCGACGCTCGCGCGGCTCGCCGCTCGATCGATGCTCACGGCGATCAGTGCCACGCCGCGCCGGCGGAAGCGTCCGTAGAACGACTGCAGCACGGGCATCTCCGCATGGCACGGTGAGCACCAGGTGGCCCAGAAGGTCACCAACACCACCCGGCCGCGCTCCCGAGCCAAGTCGAACGTCCGGCCGCTGAACTCGCGCACGATCAGCGCGGGAGCGCGTTCCCCGATGCGCGGGACGGCCGCGCTGGCCGCAGCAACCGACAGCGTGAGCGCGGCAGCAAAAAAGTGCAGCCGGCGCTGCGCGCGGCGCATCAGGTCCCGTCCCGGCCCGTGGCGAGCAGCCGCTCCACGTAGCGCGCGATCAGGTCGATTTCGATATTCACGAAGTCGTTCGGCTGAAGCCTGCCGAGCGTGGTGACCTCGCGGGTGTGCGGAATCAAGTTCACGCGGAACGTGGCGTCACGCACGAGGTTGACCGTGAGGCTCACACCATCTACGGCGACCGAACCTTTGCGCGCAACGTACCGTGCGAGTTCGTCCTCGGCCAGCGCAATGTCCATCCGCCAGGAGCGGGCTTCCTCGGCGATCTCCACCACCTGCCCCAGACCATCGACGTGGCCGCTCAGCAGGTGCCCGCCGAGCGCGTCGCCGGCCTTCAAGGCAGGCTCCAGGTTCACGTGTGCGCCGAGGGCCAATTGGCCGAGCGTGGTCAGCCGCAGCGTCTCGCGCGACACATCGGCGCGGAACGTCTCGTCTTGCAGTTCCACCACGGTCAGACAGCAGCCCTGCACGCAGATGCTGTCCCCGATGCGCAACGCCGCCGGATCGATCCGCCCGAACGTGAATCCCATGCGATGGTCGCCGTCGCGCTTCTCGCGCTCGACCATGCGCCCGACTTCCTGCACGATTCCAGTGAACACTTCAGGGGTCCTCTTGGGATGGCGGCCGGGGGCGCAGACGCAGACGCAGGTCCGCGCCGATCGGCTCGCACGCGATGATGTCAAACCACGCCGAGTCCTGCAGCCGCTCGAGCGCCGGCAGGTGCACGAGCGGCCTGCCCTGCGGCCCGAGCAAACGCGGCGCCACGTACAGGATCAGTTCGTCTGCCCATCCGTCCGCCAGCAGAGCGCCGGCCAGCGTCGGCCCTGCTTCGACCCACAGCTCATTGATTTCACGGCGCCCCAGATCTTCGAGCACGGCCTGGAGCGGAAGATGCCCCCCCGCTGCGGCCGGCAAGGTTACGACGGTGGCGTGTGCCTCGAGGGCGGCGCGGCGGTGAGCGAATGCCTGTGCCTCGGCCGGCGGCGGCACCCGCCCGGCCACCAGCACGGGCCCGGGGATCGAGAACAGCCGGGCCGCGGGCGGCGTGCGCAGCTGCGAATCGAGTACGACCCGCAGCTGCGGGGGACGGGCCCCGCCCGGCGGATCCGGCAGACGGACGTCGAGGCGCGGGTCATCGGCGAGCACGGTACCGATGCCGGTGAGCACCGCGCCGCTGCGGGAGCGCCAGTGCTGCACGTCCTGGCGCGCATCGGGGCCGGTGATCCAGTGACTCTGTCCGTTGGCGAGCGCCGTGCGACCATCGACGCTCATGGCGAGCTTCACCCGGACCCAGGGTCGCCCGGAGCGCATTCGCTTGAGAAAGCCGACATTGAGCTCCGCCGCCTCGGCCTCCAGCAGACCGGACTCCACCCGCACACCGCCCTCAGTCAGTCGGCGCGCTCCGCCGCCGTTGACTCGGGGGTTCGGGTCCCCGAGTGCGAATACGACGCGCCCGATGCCCGCAGCGAGGAGCGCCTGCGCGCAGGGCGGCGTGCGTCCATGATGGCTGCACGGTTCGAGCGTGACGTACGCCGTGGCGCCGGCAGCGGCCGTGCCGGCCGCGCGCAGCGCATGAACCTCGGCATGGGGCTCCCCGGCGCGCACATGCCAGCCCTCGGCGACGATCTGCTCGCCTCGGGCGATGACGCAGCCGACCCGCGGGTTCGGGTGCGCCGTCTGCAGGCCGAGCGCCGCAAGCTCGAGCGCACGCGCCATCGCACTGCGGTCGAATGCGGAAAACGGCGCCTCGCTCATGCGTCCTCGCCGCTCTTTTCCGTGTCTTCTGGCTCCGGCGGCAGCAGCGAGAGCTGCTCGCGCCGCGACACCTGTGCGGGTGGCGCGGTGCGCTTGCGTGCACGCGGAACCGGCGCCGGGCGCGCATCGCGCAGCTTGCGGATTTCTTCGTGAAACGCCTCGATATCCTCGAAGTGCCGATACACCGACGCGAAGCGCACGTAGGCAACCTCATCGAGCTGGCGCAACTCCTCCATCACCAGCTCGCCGATCGCGCCGGAGGGAATTTCCCGCTCCCCCTGCGTGCGCACCTTGTGTGTGACGTGACTCACCGCGGCATCGATCGCCGCGCGCGCCACCGGCCGCTTCTCGAGCGCCTTTTCCATGCCCGCGCGCAGCTTGGCCTCATCGAACGGCTCGCGCCGCCGGTCGCCCTTGACGACCATCGGCATGACCAGCTCGGCGGTCTCGAAGGTCGTGAACCGCTCCCCGCAGGCCAGACACTCGCGCCGACGGCGAATCTGCGCCCCGTCGCTCGCGAGCCGCGAATCGGTGACCTTGGTCTCGACGTGACCGCAGAACGGACAATGCATGGAGGCCTACCGCCGGCGGTCCGAACCAGCCTCAGCGCGCGCCGTACACCGGGAAGCGACCGCAGAGTTCGAGCACCTGCGAGCGCACGCGCTCGATCACCGCCGTGTCGCCGGCCGCATCGAGCACGTCGGCGACTAGGTCGGCGACCCGTTCGACTTCGGCTTCCTTGAAGCCTCGGGTCGTGGCTGCCGGGGTGCCGAGGCGCAGGCCGCTGCTCACCGAGGGCGGACGCGGGTCGTTGGGCACCGCGTTCTTGTTCACCGTGATGTTGGACTTACCGAGCGCGGCATCGGCATCCTTACCGGTGATCTCCCGGCCGATCAGGCTGAGCAGGAACAGATGATTGTCGGTGCCGCCGGAGACGATGTCGTAACCGCGCTCGACGAGCCGCGCCGCCATGGCGCGGGAATTGGCCAGCACCTGGCGCTGATAGTCGATGAACTGCGGCTGCAATGCCTCGAGAAATGCCACCGCCTTGGCCGCGATGACGTGCATCAGCGGACCACCCTGGGTGCCCGGGAACACCAGCGAATTGAGCTTCTTCTCGATTTCCTCGTTGGCACGCGCAAGG
>JAPTUI010000234.1 GCA_028067895.1 Pseudomonadota bacterium
GCTGGCGCGGGAGGAGTCTCAGTCTGGGCATCGCCGACAGTGTGACGGTGCTCGCCGATGAGGCGGCGGCCGCCGACGTGGCGGCGACACTGGTGGCGAATGCGGTGAACTGTGACGTCGCGGGGATCATCCGCGTTCCCGCGGAGCGACTCAAAGACGACACGGATCTTGGCGGGCTTGCGGTCACCGTCGCGGTTCCATCGCTGCCGCCCGAGGCTGTCGCCCAAGCGCTGCAGGCGGGGAGGAGGGAAGCGGAATACTGGCGCGAGCGTGGACGTCTGTACGCCGCGGTGCTTCTCCTGCAGGGACGCGCCGCGACCGTCCTACCTCGCGAAGGGCGCGCAGCAGCGCATGCGTCGTTGCAGCTCCGTTCCGCCTGCCTGCCGGAGGTTGCATGATCGAGCTGAGGCGAGTGTTGACGCACGTTGAGGACGTCTTCCACGAATTTGGGCCGCGCCCCGCCAAGCCCCTGCGGCGCGCAGCGGTTCTCGCCGTGGTCGGGAACCCGTTTGCCGGGAAGTACGAGCCCGATATTGCCCCGTACATGGAGGAGCTGAAGCCTCTCGGCCTTGATCTGGCGGGCAGACTCCTGCTCGCCCTCGGCGTGCGTGCGCACGAGGTCACCGGGTACGGGAAGGCTGCCATCGTCGGTGCCTCGGGAGAGCTCGAGCACGGTGCCTTGTGGCATTCCCCAGGCGGATACGCCATGCGCCAAGTGCTTGGCTGGCAGGGCGAGGCGGGCGCGGAGCGCGCGGCCCGCCGGCACGGCAACGCGCTCGCGATCGTGCCGTCCACCAAGAAAGTGGGCCCGCCCGGGGTGTCCATCGACGTGCCGCTGACGCACATCAACGCAAGCTACGTCCGCAGTCACCTCGATGCGATGGAGGTGCGGTTGGCGGGTCATCCCGCCGCCGATGAGATCGTATTCATACTCGCCATGAGCACCGGGCCGCGCATCCACGCTCGCCTGGGGGGGCTGCGCGAGGATCAGATCGAGCGTTGGGACGGCCAGCGCTGACCGAGGAGATGTCCACATGAGTGCCGCAATCCGCAAAATCGTCGTTCAGCTCGAGGAGACTCGGCTCGAGATGGGTGTTTCGGTGCACCCGCCGACCCGGCGCGCGCTCGCTATGGCGGTGATCGCCAACCCCTGTGCGGGTCGCTATGTGGACAGCCTGGATGAGCTGGTGGCGGTCGGCGAAGAGCTCGGGGCGCTGCTGGGAGGGAAATGTGTCGAGGCTCTCGGTATCCGGCCGGAGCAAGCCGAAAGCTACGGCAAGGCGGCCATCGTGGGCGAGGGTGGCGAGTTGGAGCACGCGGCGGCGATCTTGCATCCGAAGCTCGGCGCGCCGTTGCGGCGGGCCGTCGGCACCGGCGCGGCGCTGGTGCCCTCGGCGAAGAAAGTGGGCGGACTCGGCACGGCCATCGATGTACCGCTAGGTCACAAGGATGCGGCGTTCGTGCGCAGTCACTTTGATGCCATCGAGGCGCGGGTCGCGGATGCCCCGCGTGCGGCTGAGATCGTGGTCGCGGTTGCCGTGACCGACAGCGGGCGGCCCCTGCCGCGCGTCGGCGGATTGCAGAAGCACGAGATCAAAGGTGAGGACGGCTTGCGTTGACCGGACCCACGGGAGAACGAATCATGACAGCACCCTCACAGCCGCAAACCTCGGGAAAGGTCGTTATCCGCAACGTGGGCTTGATGCTTTCCGGACGGCTCGGCGCGCCGATCCTCGATGCCGACACGGTCGTCATCGAGGACGGGCGCATTGCCGCGGTCGGCCGGCAACGCGACTGCGACCTCGAGCATGCGGACATCAAGATTGACGCACGCGGCACGGCGCTCGCGCCTGGGCTCATCGATTCCCACGTTCACCCGGTGGTCGGTGACTGGACACCGCGGCAGAATCAGCTCAATTGGATCGACTCGACGTTGCATGGCGGCGTGACCACGCTGATCTCGGCGGGCGAAGTGCATTTTCCCGGACGCCCGCGCGACGTCCTCGGCGTCAAGGCCCTGGCAATCACCGCCCAGCGCAGCTTCGCGGCGTTCCGACCGGCGGGTGTCAAGGTGTTGGCGGGCGCGCCGGTTCTCGAGCAGGGGATGGTCGAGGCGGACTTCGCCGAGCTCGCTGCGGCCGGGGTGAGGCTCCTCGGCGAAGTCGGGCTCGGGTCCGTCAAGGGCGGCGCCGAGGCTCGGCAGATGGTGGCGTGGGCGCGCAAGCACGGCCTGCAAAGCACCATCCACACGGGTGGACCGTCCATTCCAGGCTCCGGCCTGATCGACAAGGATGTGGTGCTGGAGGCGGACGCCGACGTGATCGGACATATCAACGGCGGACATACCGCATTGCCTTACGCGGACGTCTGCGAGCTCTGTGAGCGCTCTGCGCGGGCGCTCGAGATCGTTCACAACGGCAATGAGCGGATCGGAGTGCTCACCGCGCGGCATGCGCGCGAACTCGGCTGCGCCGACCGGCTCATACTCGGAACGGACGGCCCGGCCGGCTCGGGCGTGCAGCCGCTCGGGATACTGCGCCTGATCGCGCTGCTCGCGAGCATGGCCGAAATTCCCGCCGAGGAAGTGTTCTGTTACGCAACGGGCAACACGGCACGGCAGCGTGGCCTCGATTGCGGGGAGATCGCCGTCGGGCGCGCGGCCGACCTCGTGTTTCTCGATCGGGCGCAGCACACCGCGGGCCGTGATCTGCTCGAAAGCGTGCGACTCGGTGATATTCCGGGAGTGGGCTTGGTGCTGATCGATGGCGTTCCGCGCTGCGGGCGCAGCCGCAATACCCCGCCGGCCACCCAGATACCGGTGGTGGAGGAAGGGACGCGATGAGCCTCGGACACGCCCAGAGGGGGGCGCAGGCGTTTGGTCCCGAATGAGCCACCGGCCCCCGGGCCGGAAAATTCACCAACGCCAGTACCGGCAGACAAGGCGGGCGCGCTTGCGCATCTGCGCGTGCTGGACCTGACTCGGATCCTGGCCGGTCCCTGGGCGACCCAGACCCTTGGCGACCTCGGCGCGGAGGTCATCAAGATTGAGCGTCCCGACACCGGAGACGACACGCGGAGTTGGGGTCCGCCGTACCTGTCCGGCACCGAACTCTCCGCCTACTTTCTTTGCACCAACCGCAACAAGAGGTCGGTCGCGATCGACATCGCGCAGCCGGAGGGCGCGGCGCTTCTGCGGCGGTTGGCGCTTGAGTCGGACGTGCTCGTGGAGAACTTCAAAGTCGGAGGCTTGAAGCAGTACGGACTCGACTACGAGGCGCTGAAGGCCGTCCATCCCGGTCTCATCTTCTGCTCCATCACCGGCTTCGGCCAGACCGGTCCCGAGGCAAACCGTCCCGGATACGATGCGATGATCCAGGCGGTGGGTGGGCTGATGAGCATCACGGGGCGGGCGCAGGGAGAGCCGGGAGACGGACCGCAGAAAGTCGGGGTGGCGATCGCCGACATCATGACGGGCCTGTATGCGACGATCGCGATTCTCGCGGCGCTCGAGCATCGCGCCCGCACCGGCGAGGGGCAGTATATCGACATTTCTTTGTTCGACGTGCAGGTTGCCTGTCTGGCAAACCAGGCATTGAACTTCCTCGCCACGGGGGAGCCTCCTGGACGTCTGGGCAATGCGCATCCGAGCATCGTGCCTTATCAGGACTTTCCTACAGCCGACGGCTATCTGATGATCGCCGTCGGGAACGACGCGCAGTTCGGCCGAATGTGCCGGGCCCTCGAACGGCCCGAATGGGCCTGCGACGCTCGTTTCTCCAGCAATCAGGCCCGAGTCGAGCACCGCGACGTGCTGGTTGCGCAGATCAGCGACGTCACCGGTCAACACCTGACTCAGTGGTCGCTGCGGCGCCTCGAGGCGGCGGGTGTCCCCTGTGGAGCGGTGAATTCCATTGCGGATGTCTTTGCCGGTGCCCAGGCACGCGCGCGCGGCCTGGCCATCGAGATGCGCAGCGATGCGCAGCGCGTTCCGCTCGTCGCAAGCCCGTTGCGTCTATCCCGGAGCGCAGTCAGTTATCGACATATTCCGCCGCGGCTTGGCGCCGACACATACGCCGTCCTGCAGTCACTGTTGCGGCTCACCGAGCACGAGTTGGGCGCGCTGGCACGGCGCGGCATCGTGCAGGGGGATTCCAGCCAATGCGCGGATCAGCACAACCCGTCCCGATTAAGCTGAGGGTCAACGGCGTCGCGCACGTCGTGAGCGTCGACCCTCAAGTGCCCCTGCTCTATGTATTGCGGAACGATCTAAGCCTCAACGGACCGAAATACGGCTGCGGCCTGGGGCAGTGCGGAGCCTGTACGGTGCTGGTTGGCGGGAGAGCGGTGAGATCCTGCTGCCTCAAGACCGGATCGGTCGGGGAGCGCAGCGTGCTCACGCTGGAGGGGCTGGGCACTCGAGCGATTCCGCACGCACTGCAGGCCGCTTTCATCGCCGAGCAGGCCGGGCAGTGCGGCTATTGCATCAACGGCATGATCATGACCGCGCTGCCGTTGCTGCTGCGAAATCCAGGCGTCGATGCCGCGGGCATCGCGGCAGCTTTGCGCCACAATCTGTGCCGCTGCGGCGCCCATGTGGAGATCGTGCGAGCCATTGCGCGCGCGGCCACGGGCGCGGCGAAGTGGCGTCATGTCTGAGCCGGCCAAACTGGATGGCACGGCGCTCATGGCGCTGCCGGATTCGCTGTTGGTCTATCGCCCGGCGCCCGCGGGGACGGCGGGGATCGAGCCCTTTGTCCTGCTCGAGGAGTCCGGGCGGGTGTATGGCTTCAACGGCCACGTGGATCTGGGCACCGGCGTCCGGACGGCGCTGGCGCAGATCGTGGCCGAAGAGCTCGACGTGGCGCTGGATCGGGTCACGATGATCCTTGGCGATACGGCGCGTACTCCCGATCAGGGGCCGACGATCGCGAGCGAGACCATCCAGACATCGGCCGTTCCTCTGCGCGCGGCGGCGGCCCAGGCCCGCGGGCACCTGCTGGCGATCGCCGCGCTGCGACTCGGGGTCGGTGCCGAGTTGGGGCGGCTGACCGTCGAGGACGGCGTGATCTGCTCGACGGGCGATGGCCGGCGCCTTGCGTACGGTGAGCTCGTGCGGGGCCGCCGTGAGCGTTTGATCCTCGATGTTGCGACCCCCGTGAAGGCGCCGGCGAGCTATCGCCTCGTCGGGACGT
>JAPTUI010000461.1 GCA_028067895.1 Pseudomonadota bacterium
TGCGACTCACTACGGGTGTAGCAGCCAGCTTGCGATTCGGCGAGACGTAGCGCGGTGGGAAGCAGAATTAATGTGTCTGGCGTGCGCTCATCGACCGTAAAGGACGGCCTTCATCTTTTGGTTGCCCTGCCTGCTACCTTCAATATAGCTTCTGCGTATACGGCGAGCTGTTTAGCCTTGGCGTCGGGATTCTCCCGGAACGCCTGCTCGACCGCGTCGTGCACCCTTTCGCGGCCGTATCCTTGTTTGATCAATGCATCCCGGGCCCGCCCCTTGTTCTTGCGTGTAGCGCTGTCCTGCGTATGCGCGTGCAGCATGCACTCTTCGTCGCAATAGAGCTTGTTCCGTCCCTTGCTCAGAAAGAAGTTCCCGCACCCTCGATACTGACATTCCCCGAGATCCTTTCGCAACTCCGCATCCATCAGCAGCGTCGTGACGAACCCGAAGAAGGGCTCGACGTCAGGGAGGAAACCATGGTGAGACCAGCGCGCGCCTGTCTCAGTACGCTCGAGCAAGTGCGCCCATTGGATTCGCGCCGATTTCCGCCGGATTTCCGCGAGCAGATCATCGGATGGCTGCCTGAGATCTGGATCGCCCTGCGTCGACGGCCCGTGCACGGCGACATGGAAGAGACGCCGTAGCTGTTCTTGGCCGATGGGTCTCGAGATAACCCTGCCGCCCTGAAAATCTTCCGGCGTGACCGGGATATAGAGCTTGTTCACAAAGCGAATGAGGTACTCGAGGAGCCCCCGCGCACTGCCTCTCTCGTCGTCCTTCATCGGACCGTAGGCGCCCTCAAGCCCCTCGGGCATATGGAAGACGCCGCCCGCGGTAACGACCTGCCTCGGATCCCGGCGGATCCAGTGATCTGGGGGCGGCCACATCCTCTGCTGTGATGTCACCAGTCTCACGCATTTCTATGGGGACTTCCGTGGAGACAGTACTACACGGCATTCTTAAGCGCAACACGCGAGTCACTTAGGGCAATGGCAGAGATGGCAAAGACGGAGAGCGTCGAGGGCTACTCCAAGACGACGAACGCGATCGCGGCGGCCGTGCCATGCGATTCGGGCACGGTACGCCATTACTGCGACTGGGGCCTCATCGAGCATCAGCGCCTGGCCAATGGCACTAGGTTCCTGAAGCCGAGTGCAGTCGAGGGAATCCGAAAGATCCGGGCCGAGCGCCTCGCGCGCCGCGGCGGCAAGCGCCAGGCGGCGCAGCAGCCTGAGAGGTCCATTGCGCTCCCCGTTCGTCTCGATAAGTACGACGCGCTGGCCAACCTGATCGTCGACGTGCTTGTGCGCGAGATCGAGCAGGAAGTGGAGGCGAGACCGCCCGCGACGTTGGCCAAACGTGCGGGCGGTGGGGTCGACATCGAACGGGAAGAAGAACGTGAACGAGGATATTCTAGAACGGCTGCCCGAGCGGCGGCACGTTCATAACGAGCACGAGGCGGCGCTCCCGAATACACCAGTGCTCGTTACCGCAGACATGACCGTGGGAGTGCATCGCTTCGCTGACGAAATCAACGAGCAGCACAGGCTCGCGCGGGAGAGCTTCACCGAGCATGCCATCCGCTGCGGCAAGCTCCTCTTCGAGCAGAAGCGGCGCGTCGGCTACGGCAAGTTCGGAAAGTGGATCGAGACCAATTGCGAGTTCTCAGTGTCCACCGCGAACAATTACATGAGGATGGCCAAGAATCCTAACGCGTTAGGAAAGTCTGGCGCGATTCGCAGGCTCTACCCTTCGGGCTTCACAAACGCTCCGATTAGGCCTAGCGCCGAGAAGGCGCCGGAGGCGGGCTCCCCGAAGGCCGGTCCGGCCCGCGCTCCCGCGCCTGCGAATGCCGAACGGATGACTGTCGGGCGGGCGATCGAGGTCCTGCGAGGCGCCGAGCGCTACCGCTCCGACTTTCACGACCTGGTCCTTTTGAGGAAGGAGCAGCGGCGGCAGGTCCTGGATCTTCGAATGCGGCTGGAGCTCGCGGAGATCTCCCTGCGCAACACGGAGGCCACGATCGTCTCCGAGGCTGAGAAGCTGCGGGAGGAGACGCCATGACGGCCGAAGACTTGAAGCGTCTGCGCGACCTGTTTCTCGACCTCGACTGGACCGAGCTACATGCCGTGCACCTTCGCAGCGAGGTCCGCAACATCCTTGACGGCAAGTCCCTCGCTTCGGTGCCGACGCTTCGCGAGCGGTTCGAGGAGCGCCGGGAATGAGCGGGCGCACCTTCGCAGACCTCGGCATCGTGACCCGCGCGAATCACGTCATCGAGCAACCGCTCCCGTGCCCCCGCTGTGACCGTGGGCCTCGAGACGACGCGCTCGCCGCCAACGTCGAGACAGGCGCACTCACTGCTTCCGCTGCGGCTGGACGGACCGTACTGACTTCGGCGAGGCCGGAGCGGCGGCACCATTGCACCGACTTGACGATCCTGAGCGCGCTAGGCGCATGCAGGAGCGCCTCGAGGGCATCTGGCTCGAGACGGATGAGGGCGACGCGGCCGGGCCTCAGGGTGAGCTTCATCCTGCCGGATCACGGCGGCGACCTGAACGACGAGCTGCTGCATCTGAGCGCGAACTGATGGCCAAGGAGGAGAACGCCATCGAGATCCCACGCGAGCGTCAGCCGCTGGCGTTTGAGCAGATACCGATCGAGGCCTATGGCGATGAGCCGCGGGTGAATGGCCATGCCCACGCTGACGAGAGGCCCGTCACCGCGGCCGATTTCTGGGCCTACATGCCGGCGCACGCCTACATCTACGTGCCGACCCGCGAGCTTTGGCCCGCCGCGAGCATCAACTCGCGCATCCCGCCGATCAATGTCGGCGCAGAGAAGCCGATAAAGCCGAGCAATTGGCTCGATCAGAATAGGGCCGTGGAGCAGATGACGTGGGCGCCCGGCATGCCCATGGTGATCAAGGATCGCCTCGTTTCTGGTGGCGGCTGGATCGAGCGGGCCGGCTGTCGGACCTTCAACCTCTACGCCCCGCCCGCGCATTTCAAGGGAGATCCCGGCGCCGCCGGGCGCTGGCTCGAGCATCTTCGGTGCGTCTTCCCGGCAGAGACCGATCATCTCGTGCGCTGGTTCGCGCATCGCGTGCAGCGACCGGGCGAAAAGTTGAACCATGCGTTGCTCTTGGGCGGAGCGCAGGGCATCGGCAAGGATACGATCTTGGAGCCCGTGAAGCATGCCGTGGGGCCCTGGAACTTCTCCGAGATCTCACCGACGCAGCTGCTCGGCCGGTTCAACGGCTTCATCAAGTCCGTGGTGCTGCGGATGAGCGAGGCCCGCGACCTGGGCGATGTCGACCGGTACGGACTGTATGAGCACCTGAAAACCCTGACCGCAGCGCCACCCGACGTGCTGCGGATCGATGAGAAGAACCTGCGCGAGTACGCCGTGATGAACGTCTGCGGCGTCATCATCACGACGAACCACATCGATGGCGTCTACCTGCCGCCGGATGACCGCCGGCACTTCGTCGCCTGGAGCGAGCTGCGCAAGGAGGACTTCAGCGAGAGCTACTGGCGCGACCTCTACCGCTGGTACACAGACGGCGGCCTCGGTCACGTCGCGGCCTATCTCAAAGCGTTCGACCTCTCGGGCTTTGATCCGAAGGCGCCACCACCTAAGACGCCGGCCTTCTGGCGTGTCGTCGATGCCGGCCGCGCGCCCGAGGACGCGGAGATGGCTGATGCGCTCGACAAGCTCGGCAAACCCGCGGCCGTGACCATCACGCAGGTCGCGGTCCACGCGGGCGACGAATTCCGGAATTGGCTGAAGGACCGGCGCAGCTCGCGCCAAATCCCCCACCGCATGGAGACCGCCGGCTACGTCGCCGTGCCGAACCCGGCCGACAAGACCGACGGGCGTTGGAGGGTCGACGGGAAGCGCCAGGTGATCTACGGCAGGCGCGACCTGCAGATCCGCGACCGGATCGCGGCTGCGGCCCTCCTTTCCCAGGGTCGGCGGCCATGATGTCCGTGATGTCCGTGATTCCCCTTCTCCATTACGCACGCGTGCGTGTACGCGCGCGCCAGCTTCCTGATTCTTGTCGAAGAGACGAAGAGGGTTGGGAAGCGTATGGATAGAGATAGAAAATCACGGACTTCACGGACTTCACGGACGGAGGGGAGGGCCGACAGGTCGGAACTCCAGCTTCAAATCCCGTGGTGGGGAGTCCTGCCGCTGAGAGATCGCTGCAGCGGGCGATAGTAGATCGGCGGCCCGGCGCGCTCGAAGCTACACCGCAATCTCCCCTTGCATGGTTTCTCGCGCGACTGCCGCAATTCGGGCAACACGCGCCGAAGGGTCCGGCTGCAGAGTCTCGACCGTCCAGTGCGTGCCGTCCGAACCCATCGCCGGCTGAGCAGCGCCTCACGGGCGTCGACACCGCCCCTTTCGACACGCGATCACCGCGAGTCGGCACTGCGCCGCGCCACGGGCTTTCTATTGCGTTCTGCGGGGGTGCCGCATGAAGCGCGTCGGAGGCTTTCTCACGCCTGACTCTATGGCCGCGCTCTACGCGCCCAGAGGATGAGCGAGAGCGCCTGGCTGATGTGGTGGGCGGTAAGTCCGCACTGGCGCAGCTCGATGGCTGCAGCGCGTGAAGCTTCCAGATTGAGCGGCCTGCTGTAGCGGTCGAGGCCACAGCTCGGCGAGACAGCCCGCTAAGCCATTCCCGCGCTTGTCCGGGAAAGGGTTGAATGCGAAGCGAAGCACGGTGTGCTTATCCCGGGAAGGGTTGGTAGACTTTATCTCATGAAGTTCATCTACGCAGTATTCCTCGACAAGGGATTGATTGGGGTATTCTCGAGTGCCAGGAAGGCGGAGCGTTTCCGTAAAGCCCAGGCGAAACGGATTGGGGAGAGGCTTGTGGTTGTAAGGCTGGGGCTCAATGAGAAGCTCGAGGAGAGACAGCCCTCTATCCCGGGAAGGATGAAGGCTTCACGAGCCCCGTAGGGGCGCTCGGCAGTAGGCGGCCTGGTTTCGCCAGATTTACGCTGGGCCGCCAGGCGTTCGGCCCACCAGGCTCGGATGTCTTCCCAAGGACCGGAAAGTGAAAGTCGGTTCCTCGCCATCGGCACACTCCTGCGTCAGTACGTGACGCTGAGTGTTCCCAGAAACGCCTTCAGCCGATAGACGCAGATTTCCGGACGGATACACAAGTACAGTCGCGAC
>JAPTUI010000224.1 GCA_028067895.1 Pseudomonadota bacterium
ATCCGCGCCCCGGCACTGCGCAGGCCAGGCGTGCAGCCCCGGGTCACGATCTCCGCAATCGGCTGATACAAAAAATAAATCAACAGCGCGACGATGACCCCGCCCGTCAGCAGGTGCGCGGCCAGCGGTTGGGGCAGGCCCGGCACCAGCCGCAGCAGCACGACGATGAGCAGGACGGCGAGCGCGCCCAGCAAGCGGATCTGCCAGTCGATGAGGAACGCGTAACTGCGCATTCCCGGTCCTGCGACCGGCAGCGTCATCTCGACGCCCGTGAGACTCCTGACGGTGAGTACAGCCGCGGCCATCGCCATCCCGTACGATGAAAAGGGTTGCCGGTCAAGGTTCAGCTTAGCTATTCTGCCCGACGGCGGCAAGAAGCCAGCCCGGCGGCCGCCGACCCGTAACTGCATCGGAGCGATCATGACATACCAGGCATCCTCCGCACCTCAGTCGATTGGCGGCGTACTCGATGACTGGCTGCGCCTGTTCAGCGCATCGTTCAGCCGCTGCTCGATCCTGGCACTGTTTACCATCGCCGCCGGCGCCATCGCGGTGTTCGCCGTGACGCCGAGGCTGCCGCCGCTGACCGCTTCGGCATGGCAGCACGAAATGCTCATGTGGACTTTGATGAACGGACCGCAGAATGCGTTGGCCTCCCTCGCGCTGCTGCTGATCATCATGGTGGTCACCGGCGCGCTGTTCGCCACACAGATCCGTACGATGCAGGGCGGATCACTCGAGACCGGCGCGGCACTGAACGTCGGGCTGAACCGGTTGCTGCGTCTGATCGCCGGGGTGATCCTGCAGGCCCTGATCATGTTCGCGATCGCCATCCCCATGATCATCGTCGGCATCGCGGTCGCCGTGATCTTCCACGCCGACCGCGCCACGCTCACACACCCGCTGCCCTGGGTGCTCATCGGACTCGCGGGACTGGCAGCAATCTGCGCATTCATCTACGTCTCGGTCCGGCTGATGCTGTGGCAGGCCGCCGTGTTCGTTGAAGATGCCGGCGCGGCGGCCGCGCTCGGACGCAGCTGGCGTCTGGTCAAAGGCCACTGGTGGCGCGTCACGGCCATCCTGTTCGTGGCCAACATCGTCATCGGCATCCTCGGCTACGTCGTGCCCTGGGCCCTGAGCGCCGCGTTCGGACTGTTCTCGCTGCACGCCGCCGCGCAGGGGGCACTCGGATTGCACCTGCGTGTAGCGCAGATGCTGTCGCAGACGACCCATCTGTTGACCCTGCCGCTGACTTCCGCGGTCTCTCTCGTGATCTTCCGGGACCTGACACTGCGGGTCGAGGGCACCGATCTGGCCGCACGGGCGGAGGCGCTCAGCGCCCCTTAAGCCATGCGGGACCGGCGGCGGCTGGGACTGGCGCTCGCGGCGCTCTGGTGCGCCGCGACGCCGCTGCGTGCTGCCGTGCCGCCGGCGCCGACGGTGCTCGAACAATGCGCAGCGCATCGACCGGCGCTCAAGGGGTGGCCCGCACTGCACGCGCAGTGTCCCGGGCTCGGGCGTGCACTGCAGCAGCTCGGACTGACGGGACTGCTGCCGCCGAACTGGCGCGCGACGCTCCAGTCGGACGGCCTCGGGGAGCTCGCGGCGTTGGCGCACCACTACGCCGGCTCGCCCCGATCGCTCACACCGAACCCCGCGGTCCTGCAGGACACCGCCCACGCACTCGCCACACCGACGCCTGCGCCGAGCGAGTGGGACCGGATCCGTGCGTGGCTGTCGCACTGGAGTGCGCCGCTGACCGCATTCGTGCGCCGGCACCTGCGCGCGTTGCTGCACGGCCGCGGCCGCGTGCAGCTGTTGCATACGGTGCTGTGGTGCCTCCTAGCGCTGCTGTTCGGTCTCGCGTCGATCGGCGTCTACTTCGCGCTGCGCACCGGGTTGTTCAAACGCCGCAGGGTGCGCGCAGCACGCCCGCCGGTATCCGAATTAGCGCCGTCCGCCCCCGCCCCAGCGCCGCTCCCGGAGTGGAACGGCCTCGGCACCCAACCGTCCCGCATCCTGCGGGTGCTCGTCGAGGCACTGGTCGAAGCCGGACGTCTCGAGCGTGAACGGCATCTGACCTGCCGGGAGCTCACGGCACACGCACACTTCGACACCGGAGCGCAGCGCGAAGAGTTTGCCCAGGTTGCGCTGTTGGCCGAGCGTGAACGGTACGGTCCGCCGGCCGTGGCGCGCGTGCCGGACACGGTGCTGCAGCGGATTCCTGCGCTCTACGCCCAGTGCCGCTCGGCCCGCGCCACCGGCCGCGGAGCCTCCTCGTGAAGGACCGGCTCATCACCGCCGCGCTCGCCGCCGGGGCGCTGCTGCTGTTTTACGCACTGTTGGTGCCGAAGCCGCAGCGCACGACACCCGCGAGCGGCGTGCCGGTGTCCGACAGCGCCCGGCCGGCAGGCTACCTGAGCATCTGGCGCTGGCTCGGCGCAGCGCACGTGCCCCGATTGAGTTTGCGCGAGCGCTACACCGCACTGGCGCACCTCGCGCCGCGTCCGCGCGGCAATGTACTGCTGGTGACTCTGCCGCAGCGCGTGCCGATGCAGGTCGATGAGCTCGGGTTTCTGCGCCGGTGGGTTGCGCGCGGCAACACGCTGTTCGTGGCGGCGGCGCTCGATGACACCCCGTCGTGGACGCTCGGCGCATACGATCCTCTGGAGTTGAAGAACCTGCAGCGGCTGAGCGGATTGCAGTTCGAGCCCGCGGCCCGGGACGCGCCGCTGCGCGCTGCGGTGCGCGCCCTCGCCGCGCACCCTGAGACGCTCCAGGTGCACCGCGCGCAGCCGCTGATGCATGGCGTGGATGCGCTGCGACCCGTGGGCTCCCTCATTGAGCGTCCCTGGACCGCACACGCGACGGGCCGTCAGATCCCCCTCGTGCTCGCCACGCTCGCGCAGGACCGAGCGCCCGCGGTGTGGCTCGAGCGGCTCGGCGCCGGGCAGATCATCGTGTCGGCCGTGGCGAGTCCGTTCTCGAACGCCGGACTCGTACGGCGTGGCAATGCGCGCTTCTTGGCGAACATGCTCGCCTGGTCGCGCAGTCCCCACGGCGCCGTCATCTTCGATGATGCGCACCAGGGCCTGACCGCGTTCTACGATGCCGCGGCGTTCTTTGCCGACCCCAGGCTGCACGACACGCTGCTGTGGCTGCTGGCCTTGTGGCTGGTGTTCGTGTTCGGCACGCAGCCGTTGCGTGCGGCACGGGCTCGCTGGCAGGCGATCGACGAAACGGCGTACATTGAAGGCAGTGCGCGCTACCTGGCCGCGGTGGTGCGGCCAGAGGACATCGCGCGCCGGCTGATCGAGGGCTTCGCCGCGGAGCTTCGCTCGCGCGTACCGAACGGCGACCCGTGGCAATGGCTGCGCTCGGGCAGCGGTGCCGAGGCGCGCGATTGGCGCAGGCTGGAGCAGCTGCGCGGACGCGCCGACGCGGGCCAGCGCGTCAACCTGCTGCAGCTGCAATCCCTTTTGGCTCGACTTCGAAGGCAACTGACATGAATGCGCTTGAGGAATTCGCCGGGCAAATCGGGCAGCGACTGGCCGGCACCGTGGTCGGACTGCAGGAGCTCATCAGCGCGGTGGTGATCTGCGTGGTGGCCCGCGGGCACATCCTGGTCGAGGGCCCGCCCGGCCTCGGCAAGACGTTGCTCGGCAAAAGCCTCGCTCGCTCGCTCGCCGGACGGTTCAGCCGCATCCAGGGTACCGCCGACCTCATGCCGGCGGACATCACGGGGGTGCACGTGTTCGATGAGGCGAACCGCAAGTTCACACTGCGGCCCGGACCGGTGTTCACCGAAGTGCTGCTGATCGACGAGATCAACCGTGCAGGCCCGAAGACACAATCCGCGCTCTTGCAGGCCATGGAGGAGCGCCAGGTGAGCATCGACCGGCAGACCTACCGCCTGCCGCCGGAGTTCGTGGTGATCGCCACCCAGAATCCGCACGAGTTCGAGGGCACGTTCCCGCTGCCGGAATCCCAGCTCGACCGGTTCATGATGCGGGTGGACGTCACGTATCCCGCCGCTGACGACGAGCGCACGGTGCTCGAGCGATACGGCACGGTGGGCGCCGCGGCAGTGGCATCGGAGGCCAGCGCAGTCGCGCCAGTCGACGCCGGGCTCCTCGCCGCGGCGCGCGCATGCGCCGATGCCATGCACGTATCCGCGGAGCTGCGCGACTACGCGCTCGCGCTGGCGCAGGCCTCACGCGAACACCCGCAGATCGCACTCGGACTCTCCACCCGCGGAGCCCTCGCCCTGCTGCGCGCCGCACGCGTCGCGGCGGGCCTGCGCGGCGCTGAGTTCGTCACGCCCGATGACCTCAAGCGGGTCGCGCCCTGGGTCACCGCACACCGACTGACGCTCACGCCCGAAGCGCTGCTCGAAGGCCGGACCGGGCGCGAGCTGGTGCGCACACTGCTCGAGCGAGTGCCGGTGCCGCGCTGAGACGCCCTGCACAGCCATGAGCCTGCAGCGCAACGCCCTGCTATTGATCCTGCTGACGGGACTGCTCGGCATTCTCGGGCAATGGGATCCTGCATTCGGGCGGCTGTGGATCCTGCCCGCTGCGCTGGTACTGATCGGGTTGACTTACGAGAGCCTGCGGGTGCGCGGCGAAGCCGTGGGACTGCGCCTGCTGGGGCCGCAACGCTGGCCGCTCGGACGCGAACGCACGCTGCAGTTTCTCTTCGTCCAGGAAGGGCGCGCGCTGTTGCGGGCGCAGGCGGCGCTGCAGGCACCGGCGGAGTTCGCCGCCGAGACCCGCATCGCGCCGCTGCGGTTGGCGCGCGGAGAAACCGTCGCACTCGAGCTGCGCGCCGAACCGCGCCGCCTGGGCCGCTACCGCTGGCCCCTGCCCGCGCTGCGCGTCGCGGGACCGCTGCAACTGGCGTGGTGGCCGGCCCACCCGCTCACCGAGTACACCGCGACGGTGATCCCGGATCTGATCGGCCGCCCGGAACGCATCAGCGGCACCGCCGCCGGCGAGGGCACCGCGACGCACTTCGGGGGCGGCAGCGCGGAGATCCTGCAGTTGCGCGAATACCGCCACGGCGACTCCCTGCGCGCCATCGACTGGAAGGCGAGCGCCCGCCGCGGCCAGCTCGTCAGCCGCGAGCTCGCCGAGGAGCGCCGCCTGGAGATCCTGCTCGCGGTGGACGTGGGGCGCGCCTCAGCG
>JAPTUI010000625.1 GCA_028067895.1 Pseudomonadota bacterium
CTCAGGCTGAAACTCCTGACTTCGATGCTACATCAGATTTGAACGGAACACGATCAACTTTTACCCACTCGTTTCCACGATGATCCGCTTTTCGACAGCTCCTATATACAGGTAATTGACTCCATGAGTACGCTAGACAGTCCGGTGCTAAACGTACGTAAGACGCGGGGACGGATATTATTTATCACCCCCCATATACGTTGGCCGCTGACCTCCGGCGGTTGTATAAGAAAATGGAACGTCTTACAAGGCCTTTTGAGTGTCGGTCATGTCGATGTACTTGCATGTGGATGTGACGACCCTGTCGCACCTGAGGGACAGTACGAGAACTGCGAAACAGTGATGGCGCTGTCGGCCGCATATTTCAATACGACTGCCGAACAGAAAACTCAGTATGAAACTACCCTCGGGCGACTGAGGCTTGTCGTTATGAATCACGCACCCTTCACAGTAATTTGGGGTAATGCAGATGAGGCACGGAGAGCCGCACAAGCATTGGTATCCTGGAACGATTATTCTTTGATATGGATTGAGACGCTCAAAGTAGGCACAATATTAGAGGTACCAATTTTTGCTCGGAGCGTCCCCACAATCCTTGACGGAGACGATTTCGACTGGATGCGCGACTGGGGTTTGTTACGCAGCACCCCGTCGTATGGAGCTAAGATTCTAGATTATGTCGATATCGTCAAGACTTGGTTTTGGGAACGCACGTGCTGGCATCATTATTCTTACGTCGTACGCTGTTCTCTTGAGGACATGATCCGTCAAGGTGGCACTAATGTCGCTGTCATTGCCAATGGAACCGATTGCCCAGCGAACATTTTCAGAAGCCCAGAATACCGAGTCCTTTTCGTCGGAAATCTCAATTACCCACCGAATAGACTCGGCGTCGAGTGGTTTTTGGTTAAGGTCTGGCCTTTTGTGCGGCAGGAGGTTCCCACCGCCTGTTTGGATATCGCTGGAATTGGACCATCAGAACGCATTCAATCAGCGAACGGCAGCACAGGGGTTACTGTCCATGGGTTTGTAGATGATCTGAATGCCCTGTATCAGCGTGCGTCATTGAGCATTGTCCCGCTTCATGCGGGAGGGGGGACGCGCTTAAAAATTCTTGAATCTCTGTCGAGAGCAGTCCCAGTCGTCTCGACAGAGATAGGCGCCTATGGAATTCCGCTTCATGAATCTCACGGCATAATTCGCGTAAACGATGCAGAGAAGTTTGCCGAAGCGTGCATTACACTCCTGCGTGACCCCAATCACAATCTCCAGCAATCCGCGAAGGCCGGACGAGAGTTTGTACGGGATCATTTCGACTGGAAATCCGTCCGCGAGGCAGTCGCTACTTTAGCCGGAAAATTCTGCAACCCTTGAGACTGCGCAGCATCGGTGCTACTGTGATAATAGAAACTTCAAGCGAACGCTTAACAGTTAGCGTCGTCATACCGTGCCACAATTCCACTTCCTTTGTTGGTGACGCAATCGAAAGCGCGCTCGAACAAACGATCGCGCCACATGAGATTCTTGTAATCGATGATGGCTCCTCGGATCACCCGGAAGAAGTATTTTCCCGTTATGACGGGCGTATCCGAATCATCACGCAGAAAAACGCAGGTGTTTCGGCAGCGCGTAATCGTGGAATTCGTGAGGCAACCGGAGAATTGATCGCATTTCTCGATGCTGATGATCGATGGTTGCCTCATAAGCTTGCCAGACAACTCGAGTATCTCTCTGCGCATCCTGACGTAGCTCTCGTGCACACGGACCTTCTGACCTGGATTTCCGCGAGCGGAGAAAAGACTTATGTCCCAAAAGGACGCGAGCGGTTTCAAGGAAAATGTTATGAAAAATTTTTCTTTGAGTGCCGCGTTTTAACGTCAACAGTCCTGGTCCGAAAAACATGTTTGGAAGACGTTGGTCTATTTGACGATAAAATCAACACAGCGGAAGATTTAGATCTATGGCTACGCCTTGCGCGCCGCTGGTCATTCGGGTTTATTAGTGAACCGTTGGTGCTTTATCGGAAGCATGATTCGAATGTCAGTAAAGATGCAAAAAAAATGGCGGTGGGTCACGCATACGTATATGCAAAAGCTTTGCGTGAGGATCCGACATTGAATCGCACTGTAGGAGCAGTGCATATGCGAATGGCGATTTCCAGATACATGTTTGACGCCGGATATTGGCACTACGCCGAAGGCAGCATGGTGGAGGCCAGAAACTATTTTTTTTCCGCGCTTAAACTCCACGCGAAAAGCGCGGACACCTGGACATTTCTGCTCGCCACCATGCTCCCTGATGGGGCTCGAAAAGTGGCTGTTCGTGGCGCAAAGTTATTAAAAAAACTCAACCATAAGAAATTCGTAGGCGCATGAAATCGCCGAGTGACAAACGCCTTTGAACTCTCTGTGCAGTCGTGCAAGTTACAGGTTCCGTGAAGCCAAGAGCATCCGACTCGTTGCCGTGCATGATAGCCCGCATTACGGCAGATTCTTTATAAGATGCGGTCCGATCAGGTTGGCACACCACAGCGGCATCCTGCGCCAGGCGGCCGCGGCTCGGGCATATTTGGGGTTCGATGCGTTTAGTTTTGGCACCGGCGCACCCGTTGGCAGCCAGTAGTGCCAATGCAGCTGGTGCGGTGTGGCACCCCACTGTGCCTTGAACCGGTAGGTGCCGCTGTCCTGCGTCGAGCGGCCGAAATCGAAAGCTTTGGCTCCAGCTTCGATCGAGTGGGTGAGCAGCTCCCAGTACATGCGCATGTTTACCGAGTGATTCTTGGCTTCGGGGCTGGCCACGGCCCAGGGCACTTCCATGGTGGTACCGTGATTGACCAGGAAAGCCACCGCGTGCGCCCTGCCCTTCATCTTCACGACGAGGAGCTCGGCGACGCTGCTCAAGGCATCGTAGGCAACCTCGAAGAACCGGCGCGGATACACCGGAGTTCCAAGCGCGTGCATGGCCGGGGCGAAGACCTGATAGAAGTCCGGGATCAGCGCTTTGCCACCCCAGATCATCTCGAGGTTTTCCCGCTCCCCGCGCCGGATCTGGGACCGGAGCTTGGCACCGAGCTGTCGAGCCAGCGCATCGCTCGCGGATGGCAGCGTGAGAATCATTGAGACCTTATCCAGGCGCTCCGCGAGCGCTAGTTCCGGCATTGGTCTCGTGTGCCGCAATTCGACATGATCGTAGTGGCGCGCCTTCGCCGCCTCGGCCGCCCGGGCGGCCAGCGCCGCGGCGATGACGCCGTCATCGGCCAAAATTCCCCCATAGGTGACGAACGGCAGCGACACGAGAAAGCGGCCGAACAGCCGACTCGACTGCGCCACGAGCGGTAGGACGCCGACGATGGTGGAGTTCTCGTAGGCGGTGATGAACAGAGTGGTGAGACCGAAGGCGTTCTGCCCGATCATCACCGCCTGCGATCGGTGATACGCCGTGGCCTCGGGATGTCGCGCGACGTACTCGTCCCAACCCGCCGGCGCGCTTGCCGCGGCTTCGATACGCATCGGCGTCGTCCTACGGTCCCCCAGGCAGGCCCAAACCGCCCATGCCGAGCCCGGCACCACCCGAATTGGCGGGTCCGAGCAGATCGTAGGTGAAGTACACCCCGACCTCGTCGTCATGATACGAGGCGGCATTGAACCCCGACGCTCCGGGCGAGCCACTCTGCTGGGATCGGCGGATGTAAAATCCAAACGTCGCACGCGCCAACTGCTTAGACAGAGTCAGCATGGCGGTAATGCGATGCGTGTGCGCATGGTAGTGACTGTAATCCTCATAGGTACCGTAGACTTGCAGCTGAATGGACAGAGTCGGCTGCAGCTTGCGGCCCACGCTGAGGTCCGCGGTCGCATCGCGGTTATCATACTGCGACTGCTGCGTGTAGAGATCCTCCTGGTAGATACCGCTCAGCGTGACGGTCGTCAGTCCCCGGTCGTAGTTCGCTCCGGCGGTCACCTCGCGCTCCTTGAACGGGGATGAGGTGATGAACCCCGGGCCCTGCGGTACGCCGCCCTCGGCGCTCAGCAGCGCGGTCGGCGACTGCATCGATCCGCCGAAGCTCGAATAGTCGCTCAAGGCGCCGACGAATATGGTGGTGAAGGGCGAGATGCTGCGGCTCAGCTGCACGTTGTAGTAGGGCGCGCCCTGCTGCTGGCCGGCGTCATCGATGATGTTGTAGCCTGCGCCAAGGGTCACGTTGGTGCGGACATATTGACCCTGGAATTCGATCTCGGCCTGCTTGATGTAATAGGGGGCGCCACGCCCGGGGCTGTCGAGGAACGCCTGGGGATCGAGATAAGCGGTGCGCGCATCGCTCGCCTGCAGCGAGATACTGGTTGAGCCTGCGAGCTTGTGGGTGAACTGCGCGCCGCCCTCATAGGTCTGCGCGCTGTAGGGCGAGCTCTGATAATCACTGCGCCCGTACAGACCGTAAACCGTCAATCGGTTCCTGAGCCCGAAATTCAGGTTCAGGTACGGCCCGGTGGTGAGCTGATTGACCGTCTGCAAATTGGTCGGCGTGGGTGCGGCAAGAGGATCGACCATGCCCTCCCCGAAGCTGTCGCTGAGCAGCCACTGCAGCGGATCGGACGGCGTGCCCCAGATCGCATCCCCCTTGAAATTGCCGTAGAAACTGCCGCTGAACGAATTGCGCAGGTACTGCAGGCGCTCGAGGTCACCGAGCAGATTGATGCTGAGGGTCCCCTGCCGCGAGTAGTCGGTATCGAAGCCCACCGTGCCGATGGCATCGCTGCGCCGGTTGCCCGCGGTGAGCAGCGCATTGTCGGTGTAGGCGAGACCGGCCAGGAAATCGACATATCCGGTCGAGGTCGGGCCGCTGCCGGTGGCCCCGGGCAGCTGCGCGAGAGCGATCGCCGGGACGCTCATCAGCGCGAGAACCAGCAAGATACGGGCGGTGACGTTCATTATTCTGATTCCGTGCTCGTGATGGCGCCGCGACGACCCGTCCCGGTGCGCCGCTCCCCGGTACTGTGCTTGCGCTCAGGCGCTCTCGCCTCCGCGCGGGCGCTCCTGACCGTAGCCGTAATAGTAATATGCCGAGTCGGCCGTGCGCACGCTCTGGTTGAGCACCAGGGAGACGGAGTTGTGGCCCTCGATCACTTTGAGGGCATCGAGCAGCACCGGCTGCGGGGTGG
>JAPTUI010000118.1 GCA_028067895.1 Pseudomonadota bacterium
TTGATCTCTTCGAGCACACCGAAGTGCACTCGCTGACCCCTACCAACCTGCTGTCGGGATGGCCGCTTTCCGGCACGCGCACAGCAAGGTGGACATCGAATGCGCGATGAATCTCGCGGCACCGCCTTTTTTACCGCACCAAATCCTTCGTTGCCCTGTCCGAACCCGGACAAATGACGACAGAGCACTCACTTTGGCACATTCCAATGGAGCTTGAACGCCCACTCGCGACAAATCCCGTCGCAGCAACCGAGTATGATCACCGGCCTGCGGCCGGATTGAGAGCCGCCGTAATTGCGCCGGACCGAACCCTGCTCGCATGACACATGCTGCGCGCCGCCCGTTTCGCATCGGTCAGCACGGATCTCACTCATGAACAGATCGAACACCAGAAGTTGGCTAAAGAGTCTCTCCGGCAGGCTCCCTCTTCACTCCCAGCAAACTCTCAAACGGCTGTACTTCACCCATCACATTAAGCGCGGGAAATTCGTTACCTCGGAGCCGGAATTCGAGCGCCTCGGCGAATGGGTCAAGAAGGGAGACTGGGTCATTGACGTTGGCGCGAATATCGGGCATTACACCGCACGCCTGTCGAACCTGGTCGGATTGGGAGGGCGCGTGATCGCCTGCGAACCCGTGCCGGAGACCTTCGCGCTTCTCGTCGCGCTCATGGCAACCACGGGCGCCCACAATATCTCGCTGCTGAACGTAGCCGCCTCGGCAGACAGCGGCGTATCCGGCATGTCCATGCCCCGATTCGTCACCGGCCTGACAAACTATTACATGGCAAGTCTGACGACGTCTGACAGCGCCTTCGATGTGCTCACACTGCCGCTCGATGCTTTGACACCCCCGGAACGGATCGCGCTGATCAAGATCGATGTGGAGGGGCATGAACTGAAAGCGCTGCAGGGAATGCGAACTCTTCTGACGAGGGATCATCCGCGCCTCATTGTCGAGGGCAGATCGGATGACGTTGCCTCGTTTCTGGGGACCTGCGGATATCGATTCTTTGAGCTAGGCGGCTCGCCGAATCGCGTATTCGAGATCCACAACACCGCGCAGAGGTAAGAATGCCTTCGCTTGGAAAATCTTTCATAGCGACGCCTGCGCGCGTGCGTTTCGCCTGCCGGAACCACTCTACAGCGCAACGCTCAATCCTGCGCGGAGCTGTGCGAATGAGGTCTTCGCGCACGATCGCACGTTTCGAACGACCGCACACTCACGTGAGACCGTAATCATCGTGACCGCCGACAGCCACAACCCCATGGAGAATCATCACTCGAACTCCATTCTCATAGTCCTGCCGATCGCGCCTTGGCCGGCGCGGCACAATGGCATCTCGATCCGCTACTATCCATTGATCGAAGCGCTGGCGACACGCCACGAGATCGATCTCTTCGTGCACAGCGAAGTGCGCGCGAGGATCCCCGATGACCCGTTGCTCGCGTCGCTGCGCAAAGTGACCGTTCGCGAGAAGAACATGCGCCCGCCGGCATTCACCGATCGGATCGCGACGCTGGCGGAGGCATTTTCACCCTTCGGCACGCCGTACAGATTCGCGCGCTACCATTCCCAGCTCGTACTGCGCGACCTCAGCGAGTTCATCGGCGTCCAGCGTTACGACACGCTCCTGTGGGTGATGTACGAGTACCGCCACCTGCTCAGGCGGCTCAAGCCGCAACTGCGCGGCACGCGCACCGTGTACGACAGCATCGACTCCCCTTACCTGCATCACCTGCGCGAAGCACGTCCGGACGGACTGCGCGGCGCCTGGTGGGCTTTCGATCTCTGGAAGACCCGGCGATGGGAGAACCAACTGCATGGCGGAGTCGATGCAGCCGCCTACATCTCCGCGCCGGACGCCACCGCATCGGCCGACGGTGCGCATGCTCCGCCGGAGGTCATCCCGAACGGCATCTATCTCGCCGGCGAGCCACCGCCCTCGGCGGCGCTGCCGATCACAAATACAATCGGATTCCTCGGCAACATGGCTTATGGACCGAATATCGCCGGCGCGCTTCGGCTGCACAGCGACGTCTTCACGCCCCTGAAGCGGGAATTCACGGACTTGCGCCTGGCGATCATCGGCCGCGCTCCCGTGGAATCGATTCGGGCGCTGTCGGGCACGGACGTCGAGGTGACGGGCACGGTGGATTCCATCTGGCCGCACATCGCGAACGTCGGGGTCTTCGTCTACCCCATGACCGAGGGCGCGGGGCTGCAGAACAAGATCCTCGAGGCCATGCACGCCGGCAAGCCGGTGGTCACGACCGAGATCTGCCTGAACAGTGTCGGCGCGCGTGAAGGCGAGGAACTTCTGGTCGGACGCAGCACCGAAGAGCTGTGCGCACACACCCGTCGATTGCTGCGTGATCCGGACTACGCCCGCGAGATCGGTCGGCGCGGCAAGGCGTATGTCGACCGGACATTCGAGATGACTCAGGTGGTCCAGCGCTTCGAGCGCTTCCTGATAGGCAATGTGCCTCCGGGAGAGCCGAATCACGGCGGCCACGCCTTTTCCGCGATTGCAGATACCCCGTCGCAGAGCGCGTCGAAACATCAGGTTATACGGACATCCGCGGAAACTGGTGGCTTAAACGAGTGACATTCGTATATATTCTACCCACGTGTGATGAAACTCAGCGACGCAATCAAGATTCAGCGTGGGGCCAACGCGATAGCGCCGCCTTACAAGGTACTGCTCGCGTGTGGTTTCACGCCGCTGCATCTTCAAACATTTTTCCATGCGCACCTGCAGCAGCTCCTCCCGGAGCACCGAGTCGAGCTGCAAACCGGCTTGTTCGGCGACCTAGTCGGTACCCTCAGAGCCGCACTAGCGGACTCGGTGCAGGCGATCGCCTTGGTCATCGAATGGACGGACCTCGATCCACGCCTCGGATATCGCGAGGCTCATTCGTGGAGTGCGCGGGACAGTGAACAGATCGTAGCGAACTGCGCGCACACGCTTGATCGCCTGGCCGCGACCATTGAGTCAGTCGGCCATGGCCGGAAAGTCGCCGTCGTGACACCCACCCTCGCCCTCTCGCCGACATTCGATGCTGCGCTCTGGTGTTCCGCACCGGCAGCCCTGCGTCTTAAGAACTACGTTGCAGCCTTTGAGACGCGCGTCAATGCAATGCCTAATCTTGCACTGCTCGATACGGCACGGCTTGCGCAGTACAGTCCCGCCGCCCAGCGCTACGACGCAAACTCGGATCTGTACGTTGGCTTCCCCTACACCCGTTCTCATGCCGACGTGATCGCGGAAGCATTGGCTAGGATCCTGGTGCCGGCCGCGCGCAAAAAGGGACTTATCACGGATCTTGACCATACGCTCTGGCACGGCATCCTCGGGGACGTCGGTGCTGCGGGGCTACAGTGGGATCTTCCCTCGCATCAACAGCACCATGGTCTTTATCAGACACTGCTGCAGGCACTTGCAGACTCCGGGGTTCTCATCGCCGTAGCGAGCAAAAACGACCCGGAGGCAGTGCAAGAGGCGCTGCAACGGCCTGACTTGCGCATCTCACCGACGGCCCTGTTTCCGGTTGAGGCACATTGGCATCCTAAATCACAATCCGTCAGCCGGATCCTACAGTCCTGGAACATCTCGGCGGACGCAGTTGTTTTCGTCGACGATAGTGCACACGAACTTGCCGAAGTCGCGACCGCGCATCCGGCAATTCACTGCCTGCAGTTTCCTTGGAACGACATGGAACGGAGCATATCTCTTTTACACGAGATTCGCGACTTGTTCGCCAAGGAGCGGACATCGCACGAGGACATGATTCGGATCCAAAGCGTACGCGAGAATGCCGCGTTCAACGACACTTTGAGAGCGCATGCAGCGGATTCGGAGTCGTTTCTCGCAGGTCTTGATGCCCGTATCGACATCGACTTCTCGCCGGCAGCCAACGACGGACGCGCACTCGAGCTCGTCAACAAGACAAACCAATTCAATCTCAATGGCAGGCGGTTCCTTGAGGCGGAGTGGAATGAGCGCGCCAGAAAGGCCGACACATGGATCGCCGGGGTCTCTTACATCGATCGATTCGGCCCGCTCGGGAAGATTGCTGTACTTCAGGGCCGCCAGACACTCGACGGATTGCACGTCGACACGTGGGTCATGAGTTGCCGCGCGTTCAGCCGCCGCATCGAGTTTGCGTGCGTTCAGGTCCTGATTGAGCACTTCAACGTGGTTGAGTTATCCTTTGCGTTGTCGAAGACGCCGAAGAACGCTCCCATCCGGACATTCTTTTCACTATTTTCCGCGCGTGATGCTGGATTGCACTTGGTCGTGACACGCGAACAGTTCGAGCAAGTTTGCCCGAAGCTCTATCAGCGCATAAACGTTGTTCCAGGGGTTATCAATGCCTGACGTAAGATCGCGCCTCGTCGGTTGCTTTCAAGTAGTTTTCGACGGCCTTTCTGATGCACAGGTCGAGCAGGCGACCCGCGCCGCTACAGAATCATGGGATTCAGTAGCTGCCATCACACTGGTCAATGTGGTGGAAGAGGAATTCCATATTCAGATAGACTACGACCGATTGCCGGAACTCGACTCATTTCCACGGATTTTAGATTATCTGACGCAGAGACTTTGTCTGACGTGAGAATGTTAACCAATGACTGACGCTTCGCGCCCCTGGAATTTTCATCACGTGGGTTTCGTGGTCGAAAAGATCGACGACTCTGTGACCGCCCTCAGGACCACGCTTCGGGCGACTTGGACAGGAAATATCTTTGTCGATCCCCTGCAGCGGGTGCGGGTGACGTTCCTGCAGGTTACGACAGGTCAAGCAATGTTGGAGTTGGTGGAACCACTCGGTGCCGACTCGCCAGTGCAGCGGTTCCTTTCTGAAAATGGCGGAGGGCTGCATCACATGTGTTACGAGGTGAGCGACATCGAGCTCGAACTCGCTCACGTCAGGAGGTGTGGCGGGATCGTTGTCAGTAGACCGAAACCAGCTGTTGCGTTCGGCGGCCGGCGGATTGCGTGGATCCTCTCGTCTTCCGGCTTGCTCGTTGAGTTTCTCGAGGAATCCACCGAAGGCCTAGACCGGTCCGTGCCATCGGAAACGGTGCGGTATTTCCGCGGATAATCCAGAGTCTGGGCAGTCGGC
>JAPTUI010000562.1 GCA_028067895.1 Pseudomonadota bacterium
CGCTGAGTACGCCCAAGACTCGAGCGGCAGAATGCAGAGAGCTGAAATACCGTGACCAAGGCTAAGAAATCGGTCCGCAGGGCGAATGCTGGTTCTGGAATTCAGGTGATTGCCCGCGCTGCAGCCATCCTTAGAGCGCTACAAGATGAGCCCGAGGGCTTGAGCCTCAGTCAGCTTGCCGAGCGAGTGGACCTGGCTCGCTCGACCGTGCAGCGTATCGTGGGCGCGCTCGAGACCGAGCGCTTCCTGATCGCCGCGACACCTACCTCGGGAGTCAAACTCGGCCCGGCATTGGTGCGGCTCGCCTCCTCCGCGAACGTCGAACTCGAGCATCTGCTGCGGCCCATGCTCGTCAAGCTGTCACAGGCCGTCAAGGAAACCGTCGACCTGTCGGTGCTCAAGGGCAGCGAGCTCGTGTTCATCGATCAGATCCCGGGCGCACACCGCCTGCGCGCGGTCTCGGCGGTCGGCGAGAGCTTCCCGTTGCACTGTACGGCGCCCGGCAAGGCGCTTTTGAGCCTGTTACCGGATGAGAAATGGAGTCGGCTCGTCGGACGGTCTTTACATGCGTATACACCTCACACCCTCACCGGAATCGATGCGCTGCGCCGCGACGTGGAGGAATGCCGCCACACCCGCATCGCCTACGATCGACAGGAGCACACCGAGGGGATCACGGCGATAGGCACCGCGGTAATCGACCTGCTCGGCCGGCCGCTCGCCATCTCCATTCCGGTACCCACGACGCGATTCGACCGACAGGAGGAAAAACTCCTGCTCGAGCTGCGCCGCACCCGCCGTGAAATCGAATCCCTGTTTTCCTCCTAGGCGAAACCTGACATGCACTCTCCGTCACCTGCACCATCGCGCACGCCCGGCACCCTGCAGGGAATCATGCTGCTGCTGCCCATCACGCTCTCGGTGATGGGCATTGCGGTGCTCGTGCCGGATGTGCCGCAACTGATGCGGGCATTCCGGCACATCCCGGATCACCAATATCTCATTCAGGGCGGTGTGCTCACCATGCCGGCATTGTGCGTCGCGCTGCTGTCTCCCCTGGCCGGATGGATCGCGGACCGCAGCGGGCGGCGGCGCTTGCTGATCGCCTCGATGGTGGTATACGCCCTCGTGGGCATTGCCCCGACGCTGCTGCACAATCTGATCGCCATTATCCTGTCGCGCGTTGCCGTCGGGATCTGCGAAGCCGTGGTCATGACGGTTAGCACTACTCTGATCAGCGACTATTTCCAGGGACACGCTCGGGAAAAATGGCTCGCCAATCAAACCGCCGTGGCAGCGCTATCGGCGCTGGCACTGATTCCGCTCGGTGGGCTGCTCGGTCGACTGTATGGATGGCGCGGTCCATTTTGGGTCTACCTCTTCAGTCTACTCCTCGCCGTCGGCCTGTGGCTGTACACGTGGGAGCCTGTCGCGCAGCCGCCCTTCCAGGCTACCGTGCACCTCCCAGACGGCGCACTCGAGCCCGCGGTCCTCCCCTGGCTCAGGCTCGGTGGGATCTGCGGCATCACTTTGTTCGCGTCCATGATGTTCTACACGGTGCAGACGCAGAGCGCTCTGGCTCTCGCGAGTCTCGGGGTGCACGATGCGGCAAGAATCGGTGTCCTCACCATGATCGCCAGCCTAGGCGTCCCACTAGGCACCTTCGCCTTTCGCGCGGCAAGCCGGCTGCCGATCGGCACGCTCCTCGGCTTGGAATTTCTCCTGGTCGGAGGAGGATTCCTATGGATGGGTAAGGCCGCCACGCCCGCGGAGTTCGTCCCGGCCGCAGCGCTCAATCAGATTGGCTGCGGCATGATTCTACCGACGCTGCTCACCTGGGCGACGCGCGGACTCGCTTTCAGCATCCGCGGGCGCGGGACCGGCATCTGGAATTCCACCTTCGCGGTGGGGCAATTTCTGAGCGCACTCGTAGTCACTTGGCTGGCCGGCGAAGTGGGTGGACTGTTGACTGCGTTCTTTGCCCTTGGCATCGCGGGCACGGCCGCCGCGGCATTGACCACAGCGGTGCAGCTGAGCACACGCAGCAGACTCATCTCCTCGGCCACGGACCTCTGAGTACTACCGGTCTCCCTGCGCCCTGAATGAGCAATGTCATCGGCCCCTTGCAGAAGCAGTCATCAGCGCCGCTAATGCACGTCGTTCCCAGAATGAATTTCCGCAACAGGCGGTGTGAACGCTAGCGTGTAGCCCGGTGCAAAAATCGATAATGAGGGGATTTTAAAAATGTTCCACACTCGTCTCATCCTTGCAACGATCGCCGCTGCGGTTTCCGGGGCCGCGCTCGCGCGGTCGGCAAGGCCGGCCCCGTCATTCGCCCCCGTGACCAGCTCGCCTCAGCTACAAGCGATCACCATAACGGCTGAGAAACTGCCAGAGCGTCTTTCGCAGACCCCGGTCGCTGCGACCGTCGTATCCGGCAGAGAGCTAGCCGCCAACAATGCCGGGAACATATGGGACCTCAACAAATTAGTCCCCTCCGTGAACATCAATGGTTCGTTCAACGGACGGGTGCCCATGGGCATTCGCGGCATCTCCTCCGTGTCCAACGAAGGTACCGTCGGATTGTCCTCCGGCGTCGCGATCATGGTCGACGGTGTGCCAGTGCCGTCCGACTCGATGGACGCCAACAACATCGAGGATGTTCAAAGCATTCAGGTCCTGCAGGGACCGCAGGCTACTCTCGGAGGCCGCACCGCGGCCACCGGCTTAATCGACATCGTCACGCGCAAGCCGACCCCGTACTTCACCGGCGACACAAGCCTCACGATAACCAACGATGGTGAGGTTCGTCTGAACGGCTTCCTCGCCGGCCCGATCACCCGCAAGATCGACTTCAGCCTCGCCGCTTGGGGCAACCGCATCAAGTACCCCATTCGAAATATCGAGCTCGATCAGAGTACCGTCCAAAGGGTCTCGGGCGCGCGCGTCAAACTTCTATTCAAGCCCATCCGTAACCTCGACATCACGCTCATGGGGCACTACGGGCTGATGACCTCAGCCGGCGACAACTTCGTATACAAGTACCTCTCTCCCGGCGCGGCATTGCTGGTGGGCAACCACATCGATCCCACCACCGGCTCGCCGGTGCCGAATGTACCGTTCATGGCAGCCTCTACGCTTGTGCCGCTGCAACCCGGAATCGGCAACCGCTACTATGCCAGCCCATTCAGGGCAAACTCGCGCATCGAGGACCGCGATGCCTCTCTCACTGTGTCCTACAGCACCGATGGTCTGACCATCGGCTCGATTACCGCATATCAGCACGAAATTCAGAACCTTAACCAGGATCTTTTTCTGGTCAACGCGTACTTCTGGAACGAACTCACCGGTGCCGGCTCCGGAGTTGCGGGCGCTCCCCCGCCCTTTTACAATCACCAGCACATCAACCTGAATATCAACCAGTTCAGCCAGGAGTTCAAGATCGCATCGCCCACCGGCCGGGCATTCAGCTACTTGGCTGGCTTGTTTTACTCCGATACGAAGGTCCACCAGGTCTACAACCGCCAGCTATTCCCGGCGTACCAGAACTTCGCAGTCACCCCGGACACCAAGACAATTGATGTATACGCCCGCACGACTTGGCGGTTTCTACCCGAGACGTTTTTAATTACCGGTCTGCGCTACAACTATGATTCGATCAAATATCAGGATTACTGGCTGCTCGACACATTGGCGTTCCCCGGCCCGGGCGCGCCCTATCCGCCCGTGATCGTATCCAACCAGTCGGCCGCGGGCAGTCACTACTCGGGCACGACGGTTGGTAATGTGAGTCTCAAGGAGCAGTTCACGCCGACTGTCATGGGCTATTTCACCTATTCACGCGGCTATTCGCCCGGCGCCTTCAATACCGTGCAGACGCTCTATTCCGCCTCCAGCGTCACCGGGCCCACAGGCATGACGATCGCCCAACTCGACGGGATCTTCCCCGGGCTCATTTCGCCGCAGAACCAGACGAAGCTCGGCTACGTCGGTAAGGAGACCGTCAACGACTTCGAGCTTGGGCTGAAGAGTACCTTTTTGCATCACCGTGTGCGCGTCAACGTCGACTTGTTCGACACGAAATACAGCAACTTTCAGATCCAGAACTTTAACTTGAGCAGTCACGCTGTCAGTCCACCTCTGATCCTGGAGTCCGCAGGCGGGGCCGAGACGCGCGGTGCCGAGCTCGACACCGATTGGGCGGCAACCCAATCCCTGCGGGTTGCGTTTGCCGCCGCCTACATTAATGCGAAATTCACCAAGTACCAGGACGCCCCTTGCTACTATCCACATGTAACCGGGCAGCAGGTGCCAGGCTGCAGCTACGTGAACGGTACCGGGGTGCAAAATCTCTCCGGCAGGCCCATGCCGAACGCACCGAAGTTCAAGTTTGATACCAATATTTCCGACCGCGTTCCGTTGAGCGTGATTCCTTACGATATTACGATGGCGGCCAACTATAGTTACCAGACCTGGACTGAAATGTTGGCTGATCAGAACCCACAGGCGGTGCTGCCGGGCTTCGGCATCCTGAACCTTAGCGTGGGAATGGAACGAGACTCGGGCGCATATTCGGTCACCGCATTCGTCGACAATGCGCTCGACAAGCATTACGCGGTCGATATGGAAGACTTCTGGAGCTCACCTTGGGGCGGGACAAACACTGTGGTCGATCAGCCTGCGCGGGACTCCTACCGCTACTACGGGCTGCGCTTCACGGCCAGCTTCTGACCGGGGCACTGCCGGCAAGTGCCGGACGTGACACCCCATCGGGCTCCTGCGCTGCAGGGGCCCGATGGGGCCTGTACTTCTCGCACGCGTGGTCGTTCCGGCCTGCCGGCCGGCCGGGCACGCGGACCCCGGGATGTACCGGCGCTCAGCCGACCCAGGCGAGGGCGTCCTGTCCCGGTGGACTCGCCGGGCGATCCCAACGGGCCGGTGTTCTCGAATACGACACCAGCGGCGCCGGCACGCGCAGCTCGCCGTACGGGGAGTCGCGCGTGATGAAGCTGTTCGGCTCGGGGGCCGGCATCGCACCGGGCATGCGCAGCCGCTCGGCTTCGGTCAGTCTGCCGAGCTGCTGCAGGAACATCGAAGCCCGGGTCAGGCTCACCTCGACGTGGTAGCTCCCCCCTTC
>JAPTUI010000208.1 GCA_028067895.1 Pseudomonadota bacterium
TGTGACTTGGGCGATGCTCTTATCGCCCGCGGTAGTCAATGTCTTGCCGACACTGCCCGTTCGGCTGGCGAATGCACAGGCCGTTGAGCGTTGCAGTGATTCTGGGCTCGGAACCGCGATCGGATGTGGAGGCAAGATCGGGCGATGCGGCAGCGCCGCGGGCTTGCGCCAGAACATCGAGTACGCGCCCCAGCCGATGATGGCCGTCACCAGCACCCCGTACAGCGTGATTCGTGGCTTGGAAATGCGCAGCGTCAGGTGGTCAGACATGATCAGCTCCTGCTCGATTGTCATTGCCACTCAATGTGCCAGGTGTCGGAACGCGATCGGCGCACGGACCGTGTCCGACAGCTCCGCAGTGAAATGGTTGCTGTCCGAGACCGGCGAGTCCGAACTTGCCGCCGCCCGAGCCGCTCGCGATCGCGAGTCCGTGCGTCATGGCGCGCCGCCAAACCCGACGGGCCGGACCAACGCCGGGGTGCCGAAGTCCACGACCTGGGCATGCGATGCATTGAAGTACAGGGTCCAGAATCGTTGCAGCTGTTCGAGCTCCTGCTGGTGGTCCACAGGCGCGTGAACGGCAGGCGCCGACGCGGCGGCGGATTGAGCTTGTGTACCAGGGTGCGGTTCTGGAGATGTGGGAGTCGATCGCGCACCCGTCTCGACAGGCGCGTGCTGATGCGCGGCAAGCCACTGCCTTGACACGGGGTCTCCGGCGGCGGCCGCTCGCTTCAGCCAGTATAGGGCGCGCTGAGGATCGGGGGGCACACCGGTACCGTGCAGGTAAAGCCCGCCCATGATTCTCATGGCCAAGGGCACACCGTGCATTGCCAGCCGGAGAATTAAGGCAGCGCCCATTTTGGGATTGGGAGCGGTTCCAGATCCCTGTATCAAAGCTCCCCCGGCGTATAGGAGTCCTAAAGGGAATCCCTGCCGTGCCGACTGCATGAAGTACGCAAAGCCCTTGGTGGGGTTCGCGGCAATGCCCGCGCCCGGCAGACCATCGTGGTATATCGTTCCCAGAATCCACTCCGACAGCGGGTCTTGGACTGCCGCACCCTCTGTAGCGAATTTCACCGCTCCGACATTTGCGCGCAGGCAGGTGAACAATCTCGCCATGCCCCCGAGGAACGCTGGCCGGCCCAGCCTGAGCAACTGATTAGGCTGCCGGATGTGAGTCTCACCCGGATGTTGCTGATGGCAGGACAGGGTGGCAATATTCCATGCTTGCAAATCTCGCTTCGCATCAGGACTCATCATCGCACTGCGAGCCGGTATCGTCAGTAGAGCGCTCAGGGCAATGGACGCAACAACGTATGCGGTTTTCATGACCCCCTCCCGAAACTGACGGGGCTCACGAGCGCCGGTGCGCCGAAGTCGACCAACTGCGCATTGGCGTCCTTAAAGTAAAGATTCCAAAACGATTGCAGACTCTGCACGAGGCGCTGATTGTCTGCAGCGTGCCGGGAAACCGCATGAACCGCCGCTATTACGTGCTGCGGCGCGGCGACTGTTGCTCGTTGCTCCATTTGCTGCACGTGGTGCAGATATCCAGCGCAGAAAAAAAATCTTTTCGCCGCGCATTGGCCAAACCAATACGCTGACTTGCTTAGATTCTTCGAAACGCCCTCACCATCTTCGTAATCCAACCCCAAGTTGTTTTCTGCAGGCGCATAGCCCTGCTTGGCCGCCATTTTTAGCCAGTATATCGACTTGGCGAGGTTTCGAGGCAGACCCGCATCGCCATATTCGTAGTCGACCGCCAAAGTGTTTTCTGCCTGCGGATTACCGTTATTGGCCTGCCGGATGAGTGCCACCGCATTCGGGCTGGTCTGCGCATGCGCCTGAGCGGCGATGCTCATCGCCAACACCACGAAGGTCGCCAAGGTGCGCGAGCCCGCCGTCCCTGATCGGTGCACTTGGTCGGCATCCAGTCGTTTACCGCCGTCTCGGCATACAGGTCTACGTGTCCGTGTGAACATTTTCATGGGAAAATCCCCGCGCCGAGCACGAAGACCCGCGCACCGCCGAAGTTAGGAAGAAGTCCTTGTGCGCGCACCTGCTGCACCATCCGAGCGGGATTGGCGATGCCGGCGCTGAAGTTCGCGAAGCTCGAGTTCTCAAAGCCATCGGTCACCAGAAACAATACCTTCTTCGGAGCGGCATCTTGCCCGATCACGGGCGCGACTGTTTTGAGGGCGAACAGGATGTCATTGGGCTGATTGGCAGCGCCCGAGGCGGATTGCAGCGCGCGCTGAGCGGTCGTATCGGCCATGCGCAGCGCATAGAGCGCCTGGCCACGCATACAGCTGTTAAAGCCGCCGAGGGAATTCACCGGCACGTTGTCGCGCTCGGCGGCGCTCATGGGGCTTTCGATGATGCCGGTGTAGAGGACGCGCAGATAATGGTTGTTCGTCGTGCGCGAGAACTGCGCGATCACGAACTTCGTGTCCGGTCCGAGTGCGTGGTTGATGTTGTCGATGACGGACTTTTGCAGCGCCGGACTCAATGTGCCCGCCTGATCGATGAGCACGTACAGAAGATGTTTCGGCGGCGCACTGGCGAAGCTGTAGTGGCTTGCCGCGTAACAGCTCGGAATCTGGTTGACCAACGCGGCCTCGGCGGGCGCCACCGCGCCGAGGAAGAGCAGCAGTGCGGGCGCGGCGAGCCATGGCTTGGACATGGAGAACTCCTCGTTAGTCTTTGAATAGATCTTCGGCCAGAGTCTGTACCCGGGCGTGCTCGTCCTTGATCTGATTGAAGTAGTCGAGCAGCTTCATCTGCTCCGCGCTGTCGAGTCCCGTCGATCGTTCCCGGAAGCGCACCTTGCGCGCCGCGGCGTCGCCGAGCGCATAGATCTCCTGCGCGGCGGCGCGTAGCTCCTCATCCGTCATGCCGATCGGTCCTGCGGCGGCCGCCGTTGTCGCCGAGGAGGAGCGGGGAGTGCCCGAAGTAGTTGTTGGGCGGGGAGCTTCGGCCTCCTGGATGAGTCCCGCCAAGCTCTCCTGGCGCAGCTTCTCCCCCTGCCGCCGGTGATAGAATGCCATGAACGAGACCCGGGACGGGTATTGCGCATACTCGGGGATGTGCTCGATCAGGGACTGACGCAGCTCGGCGAGGCGCGATTCGGCGCGGTTCAGATAAGGGGAGGCTACCGCTCGAATGTAGGTCTCGTGATGCGACTCGCCTCGTGTCAGCCGGAACGCCTGTTCGCCGTCGCCGAGAAAGGCGTGCTGGTAGGCGAAGAGGAAGCCGGCACTCTGGGTCATGATGTAAATGAACGACAGCAATACGGCAGCGCCAAAGCCCTGGCCGGCGTGCTCACGCGCGATCTCCTTGGCGACCCGGTCACGCGCCTGCTGCTCAGCTTGCTGGATCGCCGGCGGCAGGGATGCGGAATTGCCCGAACTCATGGCGGCGAACGGGTTGCTGCTCGAGGAGGAGACGCCGTGGTGCTCGAGCTGCACCACCTGATGCGTTTCCGCTTCCTTGATGCCTTCCCAGCGGATGTAGAAGATGAACGCCAGCGCGGCCCCGAGCACCACTATGGTGGCGAAGGTGGGCCAGAGCGAGCCTCGATCGCGCGGGCCCTTCGAGATGCGCGCCACGAAGCGGATCTCGGGTTTCTGCTGCGCGTCCGCGTCCTGCGCCATGGACAGGGAGACCGGCCGCACATGCTCGAGGGCGTCCGGGTCCTTCTTGCCCGCGATGTTCTTGAACAACGCCGCCTTCTTATAGGAGCGTCCCGCAAAGTGCGTGAGGATCAGCATACCGAAGGCGAAGGCAAACGCGATGATCCAGCCGATGTAGCTGATCTGGGCGGCGGACATTTCCTGCGACACCCAGGGCGCGAGCAGAAATCCCGTGCCGGCCGCCTCGGCGAGCGTCAGCGCCAGCAGCAACGCGTGCTGCCACAGGGCCATCGGGCGGGTGTCACTCTGGTAGGAGTTCACGAGGTACGCATGGGCGTTCTCGAACACCGGCTTCGAGGCGATGTTCTCGCCGAAGGCGGCATAGTAATCGTTGCACAGACGCAGCTCCGGGTCCGGCATCCCGAGCGGATCTTCCCGCCAGGCGGTCCCCCCGACGCTGTGCGTGTCGCGCTTCAGCCGGGTGAGCTTGCCGATCTGACCGAACAGCGGCGTGGGAAACGCATAGAGGAAATCGAACAGCTGCGCTTTCATCACGACACCTCGGTCCTCATTCTCGTCCTGGCACTCGCCCCCGGATCGCCGCGCCGCACTGCCTGTCGAGACTCACTGGCGGATCGCGAACGCGGCGCTCGCCAAATAGCCCTGGCCGGCGAGCGGGTAGTAAATGTGTGCCGATCCGCGACCGGCCTGCGCTGGCACGAACAGATCCATGCACTGCATCGGTCCGCCGACAAACAGCCGGTATAAGGTGCCGCGCCGCCCTCTGTACACATTCACCGGCACGAGTCGCGAGTAGGTGGGCTGGCGCTCATGGAATCGGGCGTAGTCCCGATAGATGTCGAGCCGCGGATCCGGTATCGGCAACCCGGAGGACTTCGGCACGTACGCATCAAGGATCGCCACCAGATTGCCGTGCGGCTCGCTCAGCCAGGGCGCCCCGTAGAAGCCCGGCAGGTCGTCGCGAACCGGCAAGACCTTCTCCGAGGACAGGTTGCGCACGGCACTCGCAAGGTGCGGACGGTCGCGGGTGCAGGCCCCGATCAGCACCGGTGCGTCGCCGGCATGGGCCGCACGGATGAAGCTGAACATCGAATGGCTGTGCAGCCTGCCGAGATCGATCGGTGGTGCCGCGCTCTGCAGCGGCGCCCCTCCGAAATCGTAGGCCCCGGGCGGCAGGCCCGGCGGGCGTGCGGCGGCCGGGCTCGGCGAAGCCGCGGCGACAGCCACCGGCGGGTGTGGCGCGCTGCGATGCTCCACCTTCCACGCCAGGCGTTTGGCACGCGCAGTCATGCGTTGAAGAAACGAAGCTTTGGGGCTCGCCCGGGGCGGTTCACGGCTGACGGTGTCGGCCGCGGGGGGACCCGAGGCGCTCGGCGCCGACGCCGTCGAGCGGTAGGTCACCCCGGTGAAATCGGCCGGATTCGCCGTTCTCAGGCTCAGGTAGCGCGTCAGTTGGGCCTGGGAGGCGACATCCAC
>JAPTUI010000615.1 GCA_028067895.1 Pseudomonadota bacterium
CCTCATTCATCAACTTCTCACGCGCTCGTCCTCAGAAGATGTGTGGAATAGAAAGGGATGGGACCCAGAACACCGGAGGGCGCCGAGGGCAGCGGCGTGGGACCGGTCTGGTAGCGAGGGGCACCCGATGCCCGCAGTGCGGCCATCTCGTTCAGCAATGTCGTGTCCAACCGAATGGTCACGAGATTCGTTCCCGGTTTGAGCCAACCCCCGACGAGCCAGCGTCCGAAACCGGTGGTCTGCTGGGTCACGGTGTGCCCGTTGACCGCGAGGCGCATCGCGCCGGCAACATCGCCGACGCTGAGCAGAATGCCGCAGCTCGGCCGGAACCATTCAAGCGGCAAGGTGATCCGCGCGGAATAGAGCGCGCTTCCCACGGCATGCCGCAGCTCGGGGATCGAGCGCCAGTCCGCGAGCGGCACCGTACCGAGGTCGAGATGGAGCTCGCCTTGCGGATCGATCTCGTCCACGCGAAGATGCCACCGAGTCAGCTCGATCGAGTGAGGCAGCGAGCCGAAGTCGATCGTACGGGTCTGCCCGTCGCTCAGGGTGAGGCGCTCGTCGCTCCCCGGCGCGCCGCTCACCCACGCATCCTTGCCCTCCTCGATGATCGGCCCTGTGTCGCTCGAGACGACATGGACAGGCGGCTGCTCGCCGCGGTGAATCACGACCACCGTCGCCGCATGCGGCGCCAACCATAGCGGCATGAGAGTGCGCCCATCCTTGACGGTCCATTGCGCAATCCGGCTCACTCTGCCGCTCCATAGATCGATGGTGTAGGGTGCACCCACTGCGTTGAAGCTCGCGCGGGCCGAGACGGCGGCGCGGGTGGGGTTGAAGATCCACCACAGATCCTGGCCGGCCTCACGCCGATGCACGCTCATCAGCGGAGACTGCTCACCGAAGGAAGCCGAGGGCAATATTCCAAGCCGGGCGAGGGCGGCTGGGACCTCACCCTCCGTGTCCACCTGCGCCACGGTTGGTAAGGTCGCGAGGGTGGACATGGCGATCAGGACGGCGCGATCCTCGGCGGCATGATCGCGATAGCCGGTGCTTTCGTGCGGCAGCGGCCCGACGACGATGACGTGCAATCCGCGCCGGGCCAGTGCGAGGATCGACCGGGCCGCCGCAGCCGGCATGCTCCGCACAGCGTCGAGAATCAGCGCGCGGTATCCCGCGCGCTTGCCGTACAACTCGCCGGCTACGGCACCTGCTTCGGGCGTGAGCAGGGCCGCGGGATCGACGAAGTCGTACGTGTAGCCTGCGCCCTGCAGCCGCGGACTCCCGAAGAGCGGCGCATCGTCGTGCACGGTCGAAAGACCGCGGTCGTGGTAGATCGTGACATCGACGCGCGGGCGCCCCGATTCAAGAAGCAGTGTCTCGCGCGCGAAGTAGCTGGTGAGTGCGGGCCAATCCCGCCACTGTGGCCACCCGGCCGTCCACTCGTCTCCGAACCCGATGTGGGCAAGTCCGCTCGGGAGCGGCCATCCGGTATGCGCCGAGGAGAAGCCGGTCAGTACCCCCAGCGTGATGCCGCCGGCAAACGCCTGATTGAGCTGCTGCAGATAATCGATCGGTTGTTTGCGATAGATGGCGAAGTCGTCGCCGAACTCGATCGTGGCGCGCCGTGCCCCTGACAGGTGAGCCGCGGAACCGGTCAGGCGGTAGGAGTCGATCGCATGCCGCCAGCGGGCACTACCATATGCCGGTAGGGTCGGATCGAACGGACGGGGCCAACCGGAGTCCAACGACTCGTTCTCCGGGATGTCGACCGCGCGGCCACTGCGCAGCATGTCGAGCGCGAAGTAGTTGTAGGCGACCTGTACTCGGTCCTCGAGCCCCCTGGCATGCGACCAACGCCCGAGCGCGCGCAGATACCGATTGCAATATAGATCGGTCAGTGTCCGCCGATAGTCGTAGCGTACGCGCCTGCCGGTATCGCCGGCGAAATCAAAGGGCCGCGGCGGCAGCGGTCCGCCCCAGGCGGGATCCATGGGGTTGAACGAGGCTTCCCGCGGCGTGTAGAGCGCCGGCAGAAACCGTATCAACGAGTAGCCACGGCGATGCATGAACTGTTGCGGCAGACCCGCCGTCCAGAACATACGGGCCTGCAGTTCCAGCGAATCGTGGAACAAGTCGCCGCCGCGCAGCAGCGCGCGATTGCCCGGCAGGATGTTCCGGTCGAGATACTCGAGCGCCTGATCGATGCCGAGACTGCTAAAGATATTCGCAGTGAAGTATCTGCCCGGACCCGTCCTCGGCGGCAACCGGGCCATTACCCTCCAATCTTCGAATGGCGGGCCGCCCGAGACCTGTCCGGTCGCGCGCCGCCAGAACGTGAAAAGCTCCCAATGACCTGGCGGCACCCGCCAATGCAGTACTCGCGCTGCATCCACCGATTTCGTCAGACTGACTGCCGAGTGCGCGTCGAGCAGGGTGGTCGTCCCCGTATGGCCGGTCACGCGCGCGGCGGTGACGGCAACGAGAATCGGGTGCCCGGCGAGCCAGCGTGGCGGCGTTACGGAGGCGGTATACGTTTGCCCGCCCTCCACGCCGATGTGGGTGGCGAGGAGTTCCTGCATGGATCCGGCCTCGGTGATGCCGGGGCTTTGATAGGGTTGCGCGCCTCCCGGAGACAGATCCACTTCCAAGCCGAGCCGATGCGCCACCTGCAAGCCTGCATGCAGCGCTCGACGGGCCTTGCGCGCTCCGGCTGCGAAGTCGACTCCGATCTCCGCACCGCCGAATCCTGCGGCCGCGATTGCGGCGAGGCTGGCTGCGTCAGGTCGTCGGACTCGCACTTTCAGTCTCACGTTCCTCGGCGGTACACGCAGGCCCGCAAATCCCTCGAGCACGGACGATGCAGCCGGAGCGGGCTGCGCCGCCGCGCACATGACAGGCACTACCGACAGGAGCGCCGCTGCAAGCGTGACGGCGCGCGAGGCCAACCAACGATTCCGCGATGCGGAAGGAGCCGGGGCGTCGGCAGCCTGGAAAGAAGCTGTCAAGTAACACTCCGGAGTGAATGCAACTGCAAGCGGGTAGGTTACAATCGCTGGCGGAACTTCAGTGGCGGCCGGGCGCTACCGTCTGCGATCCTTACGCCCGGCAGTGTAGCATCGACGCCGGTGGTAGATCCATACGCGCCACGCAGGGAATGCTCGGGCGTTCGACCTGACCAAATGCATACATCCAGCAAATCGAATTGTCCGTCTAGCCGCAGGCGCTGTATGTGAGGGACCATCGGTCTGGGAGCGGCGTTGCGGACGGCTCGCGGACATACGACGACAGGTGACACTCGTGAAGGCACATAGATCGCTCTGGGCAACTCTTCTGATCTCCATCGCCGCCGCCATGGTGAGTTGTGCGTGCGGCTCGGGTTGTACGGCTTGCCTTTGGTATGGGCACCGGCGCGGCTGATCGAAGTCTCACCTTTCCGGGTCTGGGAGGAGGATTTGCTGGAGTGCGCGCTGGTCTTGCCGCTGTTCTTCTCCATGAAGACCGCGATCGGCACCGAGCGCAGCATTAGCAACGCCTTAAACAGGGCGCGGCTTTCCGCCGTGATCTTCCCGTCAGTACACTGCTGCGCGCAGTGGCGTTTGCGCGCTTCGAACTCCTCGCGCAGGGATTGCCCGTAGACGCTCGCCACGAGAGCAGGCCGAGGCGGCTACTCGCCGCCCTCGATGGCCATCAATACCGCCAATACCGCCAGGCGCTCGGCCGATAGCATCGCCGCATAGCGCCGAGCCCGGCTCTCGACGCTGCGCTCGATCGTGTGGCGGTGGGTGTGGTTGCGCCCCGCGTAGCGCGCCAAATGCGCCCGATCGGGCGTGAAGTTGAACCAGACCTTCTCGGTGCGCACGCCGGTTTGGTTCATCACCTGAAGCTCCAAGTCCGTTCAGGGGGATCGCTGCGGGCTGCTGAGCCATCCGTTGTCCTTCATCCACAAGTAAAACTCCTCGATCCACAGATCGCTTGTGGTTCCCTGGTGGCGCATGCCGAACCCGTGGCCGCCCCGCTCGTAGATGTGCAGCTCGTACGGCGCCCCGGCTTTCTGCCAGTCCACGATGAGACCGAAACGGACCGGGAGGAGCGGATCGTCCGCGGCGTGCGCGACGAACAGCGGTGGCGCATCGTGCGGAACCGTGACCGGTCCCATCGGGCCGTAGATGGTCGCGATGAAGTCCGGGCGAGCATCGGGGGCATTCGCCAGTGCGACGTTGAGGACGGTCGCCGCTCCGGCCGAGAAGCCGACCATCCCGACGCGCGCCGGGTCGACCCCCCACTGCGCCGCGCGACTGCGGACCAACCGCAGTGCCTGCTGGGCATCGGCAAGCGCGAAGGTGCTGCTGGGCAGCGGCGGCCGAGCGACGCCCGGTGGCCGCGGCATGAACATGCGTCGAGCCTGCGCCTCGAATGCTGTCCAGCTCGCCGGGGTGGGGTTCAAGCGATACTTGAGAACGAATGCCGCAATGCCGTGAGCGGCTAGCCAGTGGGCGACGTCGTAACCTTCGTTCTGCATGGACAGAACCATGAAGCCGCCGCCGGGGACCACGATGACCGCGGCGCCCGTCGCCCGGCCCTTCGCCGGCAGAATCGGGGTCAGCGTCGGGCGCGTGACATTGCGTACGATCTCATCGTGTGGCAGCGATGCCCATTGCTCCTTCTGTGTAGTGTGCTTCGAGCCTGGAGCGATACCGGGATAGAGCGGGATGGCACCCGGCTGAGCGGGTGTCGGAATGGGTGTCATCACGAAGTCCGCCGGATTGGGAGTCTGCGCGGGCGCCGCGCCACTCACCATGACGGCGGCGATGGAGATCAGAAGAGTTGCCCAGAGCACTCTATGTGCTTTCACAAATGCCACCTCTCTGCTGCCCCGCGCCGCACGCGAAATCGATTCCTAGCGCAAGGTTTGAATGACTGGAAATGACGCCGGAACATCGCTCTCCGGAAAAAATTGAACAACAATAATCTGAAATTATCATATTAAGATGAATGGCACTCGGATAAGCCACAGCGCGAGAGTCGCGGTGATGTAAGGTGTTGAAAGATAAGGAAGAAGGTTGGCTCAGGGTGGTAGGATGTTGTTGCAACACATCCACCCCACAA
>JAPTUI010000012.1 GCA_028067895.1 Pseudomonadota bacterium
AACAAAAACCGCTCAGCTAGCGACGTTCGCTATAGCTGTCTCACGCAATCAACAGCCGAACTCATCTACCACATGTACAAAGATGACTTCACGACCTTTCAATACTCAGCCGACTCATGGCACGCATATGCGTTAGCAAATAAAAAAATGCCAGCCACGGTGTCGGAGACTAAATTCCTTGATGAATTGATTGAACGCAATCTCGTCATCTCTTACTTGTACGAACAATGCGAAGCCAATTATCGATACTCTGCTCGGCGCCTGCAAGATTTGATTAAATCGTTCTGGCTCTGGTAACTTGAGAGACCTGTGTTTTCAGAGGCTTGCGCGCCCCGCGCGAGCGGCGTGACGGGCGCGTCCGAGGTAATGAAGTCGCCGAGAATGAAGGGTTGTTGGCTATCCGGTCAGCCGTAGCGGACAGGAAGGCGTCGGTTCGAGACGCTCGCGCAGGAATTTCTGGAAGGAGCAGACCTCGCCGCGGTGCACGAGAAAATCGCCCGTGACCGCCGAAGCCGGCTTGGTCGATACCAGCCGCTACCGGAACGATCGCGGTAGGGACGCTCATTGCTGAGCGCCCCCGCACAAAACCGAGCGGGCCCAATTCAGGCACTCGGCTTCCACCTCGGGTGATTGACGAGAAAACGCTCATCGGGCCAGAGATGCAAAAGCGTGTCGCCGTGGCCCATGGCCCATTTTCCGCACATCAGCGAAGGCATTTGCGGCAATTTCCCGCCAGGCGATCTGAGCGGGACGGCTACTCGGGCGCGTTGAGCTCGATCAGCTGAGTCTGTACCTCCCAGGCACGCAGGAGCTTCTTGGTCCTACGGTAATTGGCGATGGCCTGGCGCATCAGCTCCGCCTGTTTTGGGGTGAGGTTGCGGTGGTGCAGCCGGCCGCCCTTCAGATAGCTCCATTCGTAATACGGCCCGTGTCGCGCTGCCGGGTCGTGCGCGCAGCGGCAACCGGGATTGCCGCAGACCTTGGTGCGTTTGAGGAGAGTGCCCGAGGACAAGTACTGCATGGCCGTGATTGAAGTGGTCCCCCGTTGACGGACCTCTAATGGATGGATTAAACCAACCACTTGGAGGTCGTTATGCAACGTCAGAGCCGTCGTCAATATACTGCGGAGTACAAGGCCCAGGGGGTATTACTGGCTGAGAGCCTGGGGGCGGCCGGTGCCGCACGGAAGCTGGGTATATCGGTCAAGACGCTGGCGATCTGGATCAGGCTGTCCGAGGACGGGCGGCCGATCAGTAGCGGCAAACGCCGTGCGGTCAGTGATCTGGAGGCCGAGAATTCACGGTTGCGAGCTGAGAATGCCACGTTGCGCATGGAGCGTGACGTATTAAAAAAAGCGACGGCGTTCTTCGCCAAGGAGTCGCGGTGAAGAACGCCTGAATCGAATCGCAGCGTACGGAGTATCCGATCGAACTGCTGTGCCGGGTATTGGACGTTTCACGCTCGGGCTATTTCGCTTGGCGACGACGGCAGGCAGCCGGCAGAGCTGACCCGCACGCCCAGGTGCGGGAGGAGCTCAAGCAAGTGCATCAGCAAAGCCGGCGGCTCTATGGGCGCCGACGCTTGGTGCATGCGTTGCGTGCCCGGGGTTATTGCATCAATCCGAAGCGGGTGCACCGCCTGATGCGTGAGGAAGGGCTGCGAGGCGTGCGTAAAGGGCGTTTTGTGCCGCGCACGACCGACAGTGACCACCGGCGCGCCATCGCCCCGAACGTGCTCTCGAGGCGCTTTGGTGTCGATGCAGCCGTGGCCGCCTGGGTGAGTGACATCACGTACGTGGCGACCCGCGAGGGCTGGCTGTACCTGGCGGTGATTATCGCGCTCACCACCCGTCAGGTGCTCGGCTACAGTCTCTCGGACCGCATGCCAGACGAGCTGGTGCTGAACGCATTGCGCAACGCCTGTCATCTCGAGCCACCGCCGCCGGGCACGCTGTTTTACTCCGACCGCGGCAGTCAGTATGCCAGTGACGATTTCGGCGCCGCAATCGGCGCGCTCGGCATGGTGGCCAGCATGAGTCGCAAGGGAAATTGCTGGGATAATGCAGTCTCAGAGAGTTTCTTCGCGACACTGAAAGCAGAGGAAGCCATCGAGCCGTACGAAACAAAGCAGGGCGCGCACAGCGCAATCGCTCAATACATCCACGGATTTTACAACTGGTCTGCATACTGCCATACCTCGCTATGTCATTGATTAATCAAACAGCGCCTGTTGATCCGGCGGTATTGCTGGATCTGCGCGGCGTGTACGAACGCGCTCGACGAGCTCCAGAGCGGCTTTGCCCTGCAGTGTCTCACGCTTGAAGACCCACGGACCGATGGCGAGCGGATGCTCGGCGCTCAGCTCACCGTGTTCCACTGCCAAGCGTAGCGTCCGCTGCGAGATACCGAGGGACCGAGCTGCGTCTGTCAGATTCATCCAGCCTTCCTGCCCACTGTTTTCGGCGGAAAATACCGGGATATCATGATAGCTGCGTAATGCAGTGACACGTTCTCGCGTCCAGAAGTTACCATATCCGGTGCGCCGACCGTTGCGGTTGAGCACGTTGGCAATGAAATCATCAGTACAGATCCGCGCAAGCATCCGCACCGCATCGAGTGTTTCCGGTGCCGTCTGACTGCCGTGCTGGCCGCGCCGCCTTCGCGGCACATGCACTTCGGTAGGCAACCCGCCCTTCGAATGGATAATCAGCACGATTTCACACGCCTGCTGGTCGATATCTACGACGATCTCGTGGATGAGAGAGCGCACGATACGCTTCTTCAGGCGCATATCTGTCTCCGGATGCTCCCAGATTTCCTCCAGTTGGTCTGCGAGAGCCGAAAACTCCTCAGCTGTTGCCGCAGGCACTTGTGCCAGCCCGATGTGATGTTGCGCGATACGCGCTTCGACCTCGCGGACGTGCTCGAGCGCCTGGTTCCAACGACGCTCGAGCTCATCGGCGACAAGCCGGTTCTCCGGGTCGGCGGCGTCGTACTGACGCTGCGCGCGTTGTGCCGTATAACGCGCCGCTTCGAGCTCACGCTCAAAGGCACCCAATACTTCGTCTTGCTTCTGCATCTCGTTGCGATAGGCAATGGTGGCCGCCTCGATCGCCGCAGGCTGCACCACTCGCATTATCTGCGCACCGACGGCCGCATCGACCGGGTCACCGGCGAAGTCTATGCAGCGCGGTAGGCCCTTGTCCATGTGTCCACGGTGACAAGAGTAGCGGATGAACTGGCCGCCTCGCCCGCTGTATTTGATAGTCAGCTTCGTGGCGCAGCGCCGACAGCGCAGAAGCGCTCCCAGCAGCGCTTTACCGCTGCGCGGCGGGCCGGAGCGCCCACCGGGAATGATCACGTTGCCGTGGATCATGCCTTGAATCCGCTCAAACTGCGTCCAGTCCACGTAGCCCTCGTGGGCTTTTGGGATCAGCACTTGCCACTGCGCCCGCGGTTTGCGGTACTCGCGATAACGAAGCTCCCCTCCGACAAGGTGCGTGCGCGACTCGCTCTTGCCGTACGCGTAGGCACCGCCATAGGCCGGGTTGGTCAGGATCTGGTAAACGGTTCCATAGACCGGCCGCTTCCAGCGGACCTCACCGTTGCCGGCAACCGCCGGCAACTGCAAATCGTGTTCCAAGAACCACAGCAATGTCTGCCGGACCGAGGCGATCTTCTCGAACTGCTCGAATACCAGGCGGATCGCCTCTTGCACTCGTCGATCCGGGTCCTTCTCCAGCCGTCGGTCTTCGCTCTTGCGGAAGCCGACCGGCGCCATCACGATCAGCTCGCCGCGGCGCGCCTTGGCCCGACGCGCCTCCAACGAGCGTTGTCGAAGAAGGTCGAGTTCATACTCGTTCAGGCTTCCCTTCAGTCCAAGCAAAAGCCGGTCGTTCCCCAGTCGCGGGTCGTAGACCATCTCCTGGTCGACCAGGAGCGTATCCACGATGCGGCATACCTCGACAAGCTGCTGCCAGTCGCGGCTATTGCGTGCAAAGCGGGAAACTTCCCGGGCGGCAACCGCTCCCACCCGCCCCAGACTGACTTCCGCGACCATGCGTTCGAAGCCTCGACGCGCCTGGATGCCGGCCGCCGAGCGGCCCAGATCTTCATCGACAACCTCGATATCGCTGAAGCCCAGGTCGTGCAGGCGCGTCTGCATCGCGTACTGCAGCTTCTGGCTCTCGAGGTTGTGCGAGACCTGAAACGCCGATGATTGCCGTACATACAGCATCGCCTTGCGCCCGAGGTGGCGCGGCTGAATCTTCTCACTCATCGCGCACCTCCGGTTCGGCGTGCCCGGCGCACAGGCGCCCTCGGTGTTCTCGCAGCAGCGTCGCGAGCAACTGGACGGCCTGGGCGCGAACCTCCACTGGAAGATCTCGCCACAAGGGCTCTGTTGGCGGGCGCTGGAACAGCGTGAGCTGGCCTCTCGGCCGCAGTACCGTCCGGTATTGCATGGGCACCTCCCCGATCGGGCGTGGTAGGGTGCTCCGCTTCTACCACGGCGCGCGGCTCGGCTTCCCGCGCAGAGGCACACACTCGCGCGAGATCCCGCAGCGCCGTGACGCTCACGCTCGGGCTGGTCACGATCTCGATCCGGCGACATACCACCGGGTCGAACATCCACTGCGGTATGTCGATGGTGCGAACACGATCTCCAGACTCGAGTGCGCACCGAAAGACAGGTTCGATCTTGTCTAGTGTTGCAACAACATAGACCGCGCGTGGGTGCCATGGGTGCCAGCGATAGAGCACGACACGCGTTTCGATACTGTGGGCATTTCGTCGTGGGGTTGTACAATCCCGTTCGTCTGCATTCATCGCTCGGCTACTTGTCACCCAACGAGTACGCGCGCAGAATGCAACACGGCAATAGGCCCACGTCTAAGAGGTCCGCTGCGTAGGGACCACTTCACTATGTCCCGCGATCGATGGGTCATCGGACAATGAGAGGCCGCGATATCAGCATGCGACAACACATCCAACGTCGGCGCGGGACATAGTCCGGAAAAGGAGATAGTCGTTGTGCAGCTCCTCGAACTTCACCCCGAAGCACTTGCCGACCGCGAGCACGACGGCGGTGAGGAGCGCG
>JAPTUI010000565.1 GCA_028067895.1 Pseudomonadota bacterium
GCGCTCGGATGAGGGCTCGCTCGCGGGATCGTCGCATTACGGAATCGAGTGACGGTAGGTGGCTATTGGGCTGAGGTGCGACCGACCGACCTGTGGTCCGATCTGAATTAGTGCGCTGAAGGTGTCAAAGTGTGGCAAAATGTACGCAAACCATTGATTCCATGTGACCCGAGCGGCCTGCAAAGCCGTCTACGCCGGTTCGATTCCGACCCTAGCCTCCAGAAATCTGTTCAGCGACGTCCCAACAGGGTCGATGACGTCGCCGGAACTTCGAAAAATCCCCTAAAAAACCTGCAAATCCTGCTCATCCGTGTCTCGAGCTGTCCATTGACAGGATAGCACCGATTGGGGTACATGGCAGGGGTATCTCGGCAATCAACAAACAGATACCCCTATGCCGGCGCTTTCCGAGGCGAAAATCCGTGCATCCAGGCCCAAGGAGCGGGCCTACAAGGTCTTCGACGAGCGGGGGTTGTTCTTGCTCGTCACCCCGACCGGCGGCCGCCTATGGCGCTTCCGATATCGGCTGGGTGGGGTAGAGAAGCTCCTGACCCTCGGCGCATACCCCGACGTGCCGCTGAAGCGAGCACGCGAGAAGCGCGAGGACGCGCGCAAGCTGGTGGCGGACGGGATCGATCCGAGCGCCAAGCGTCAAGCCGAGCGAGCCACGCAGGTCGAGACCTTCGAGGCGATCGCCAAAGAATGGCTGGAGCTGCAAAGGAAGTCGCTCGCCGCGGAAACGATCGGCATTCTGGGGGCCCGGCTCAAGAGCTTCCTGTACCCCTATGTCGGAAGTCGTCCGATCGCATCCATTACCGCGCAGGAATTCCTGGGGGCACTTCGGCGCATCGAGGCACGTGGAAAGCACGAGACGGCGCACCGCGTGCGCTCACTGGCGCGGAGGGTCTTCCGCTACGCCGTTGCGACTGGCCGCGCACAGCACGACGTCGCGGCGGACCTCAAAGATGCCCTGGCGCCGGTGAAGTCCCGCAATTTCGCCTCGGTGACGGAGCCAGCGCGCGTCGGCGAGCTGCTGAGAGCCATAGATGGCTATTCCGGCCAGCCGATCACGGCTCTGGCGCTGAAACTGGCACCCCTGGTCTTCGTTCGCCCTGGCGAACTGCGGGGCGCAGAATGGTCGGAATTCGATCTGGAAGGGGCGGAGTGGAGGATTCCGGCGGCTCGCATGAAGATGGGGGAACAGCATATCGTCCCGTTGTCGCGGCAGGCCGTGGCGATACTGCGGGAGCTGCATATCCTTACCGGCAGCGGCCGGTATGTCTTTCCGTCGCTGCTATCGGCCGAGCGTCCGATGTCCGATAACACCATCAACGCTGCGTTGCGACGGCTCGGGTACGGGAGCGATGAGCAGACAGGGCACGGATTTCGTAGCATGGCGAGCACGCTGCTCAACGAGCAGGGGTTTCCGCCGGATGTCATTGAGCTGCAATTGGCGCATTTTGAGCGGAATAAGGTCCGTGCTGCATACAACCGGGCGCAGCGACTTGATGAGCGCCGCAAAATGATGCAGGCGTGGGCGGATTATCTAGGGATGTTGCGGGGGACTTCATCCGGTTTCAGCCTGAGCAGTAGGCAATAATGTAATCGCTGACGACGAAAAGGACAGTGGCATGCTCTCGACTCAGCGTTACTTCTATCAGCACGACGACCTCGAATGACACTGCAAAGGCGCTCGGGATCTACGACATGGGAGTAGATGGCTGTGTTCGTGTCGTCTATACGTGCCAGCAGGAGGGGCTCTGGAAGTACTGCATCGGCCAGTGTGTTCTGGGACAAGCTGCGGGCGGCGACTTGAGAGAGGTCTACTCGACCTTCACGTTCATCAGCTCGCCCCTCCGCGCGATCACCCTCCGCAAGCTCGTCGAAGCCTCGGCCGGCGATACCGGCCTGACGGTCGCTCCCGATCGTCCGCCCCTGCGCCTGACGGCGCCGACTCCAAACTGGCGGGAGGAGATCGTGCCCAGTCATGCAACCGCGTCTGGCATTCCAGCTCGCCGTTTCACTATCTCGGTTGAGCCCAATGCGGTCTTCGCCAATGACCAGCTGTTCGCCTATGACGAGCCATACAGGCCATCTGCAGAGCGCTATGTGAAGTCGTTTCTGGGGCTGAAGCCGCAAGATTCTGTCGATGGTCGAAGGGGGGAGTTCGCAATCGAGGTTCCCGACCGGCGCGGCGCGATCCAGTTGAGGAGCGGCCGCCTCTGTCTAGCTACTTCTTCAATGCCTCTGCGCCTGGTGGGTGAGATTGACGGCAAGATGGTCGATCTCAGGAACAGCGACTCCCTTGAGATTGACGACAGGCACATTCGGAGCGTGGAGTTATGGTTGCTAGCCAGTGGCAGTGATCTTGTGGACTACATCTCCACCACCCGCTGGCCCTACAAGTACGCCATTACGCCTGAGGAGGCGAAGGAGGAACAGAGGCTTCTGGAACTGGTCCGGGGCGGAGAAAGCGAGACCTGCGAGTTCAAGCCGCACATTGACCTCGGTAATCCAAAGGCCGCGGAGCTTGAGAAGACCGTCTGCGCCTTCTCAAACCAGCGCGGCGGGACCCTGTTCATCGGCGTGGATGACGAGGGCAGCATCCTCGGGATTGCAAACGAAGTGACAAAGCGCCCTGACCATCTTGAGAAAGCTCTTGCCGATTATGGAAAGGCCGTCCGTAAACGGCTGCGAGATAGACTGAAGGACAACCAGTGCTTCAACATCCGCGCGGCGATCCTTTCAGGAATGCGGGTTATAGTCGTCGAGGTCGGGCGGGCACGGGAAGTGAACTACGTGGTCGCAGACGCACTGGCGAATACCGCCTTTATCCGGCATGGCGCTACGAGCTGCAAGATGTTACCCAGTGAAATCAGGGCGCAAGCCGCGGACGACGCTCAGTTCATCATCAATAACCAAGTGTTCGGCTCGTGAGCATTTATACGGCACCGGTTAGCGAGCTTCAGGATCTTGTCGAGAAGCCCGTCGAGCGTGAATGGCTTGAGCTGAAATCTTGGGTCGACCTGACCAACACTGCCGCCCGCGCTAGCACAGCCCGGTACCTGGCGGCCATTTCAAATTACGGCGGCGGGTATCTCGTGTTCGGGTTCAACAAAGACGGCACGCGCTGTCCCCGGAGGGACAACGTCAAGCGCCTCTATAACCACGACGTTCTCGCGGGCATCATCGGCAAGTATCTCCATCCCACCTTCCAGTGCGAGGTATCCTTCCCTGAGTTCGCGGGCGTCGAGCACGCGGTGACCTGGATCCCTTCGCACGGAATGAGTCCCGTCATCAGCAAGGCTTCTGGGCCGACATGCGCGCGGGCGCAGTCCCTGGATGGGCTCACCCTCGTCGTCGATTTTTCGATGAGCTCCGCAATCGCCGTCGCGGCGATGAACCGCCGGCAGCCCAGGACCACGCTCGGAAGATTGCCCGAGCGTAGAAGCTCGTAGATCGAATTCCGCGAGATGCCGCCGAGCAGCTCCCGTGCTTCTTTGATCGAATAGAGTTCGCGACCGATCATGGCTCATCCATTGCTGTTCAGGAGAGTGTGTTCGCAGCCCGGCAAAGCCCGTTGCCTCAGGACCACCGCGCACGCAGGGGAGCGCCGAATGTAGATTGTCGGCGCGAGAATGCAAAGGGGTAGTTTCGCCGAAAATTCGGCCGAAACTCCCGGCTCGTCTTAGCACCGACGCCCCCGGGGGGGGGTCTTGGGCGCCCATCCATCTCCGGTCACCCTGGCGCACCAGCACTTTTTGGCGGAATTTCGGCTTTGCCATACCCGCCCGCTGGAATAAATCACAGCCCCATTTCCGCTCTGGAATCCGAGGAGGCGGACCCTTAAAATGGCGCATGCCAACGCTCAGTGAGTTCTTCGGGATCCTGATTCGCATGTACTGGGATGACCATCCGCCGCCGCATTTCCACGCCATTTATGGTGAGCATGAGGCGCAGTACAACATCGCAACCCTGGATGTCATTCACGGGTCACTTCCCCGGCGTGCGCATGCCATGGTGGTCGAATGGGCGTCACTTCACAGGGACGAGCTGATGAAGAACTGGGATCGGTGCCAGGTCCCTGCGCCGACCGTTCCCATTCAACCGTTGGAGTAATTGCAATGGCCGACTGGTCCATCGTTCGATTCAAGGTCCTGCCGGAATACAAGATTGAAGTTTCCTTTGCCGACGGCACAACTGGCGTTGCAGATCTCGGTCCTCGACTGTCCCAAGGACCGCTCGGAGACGGCTTTGATCCACTGTGCGACGAGAAGACGTTCTCGCGAGTGTTTCTGGAGCACGGCGCACTGACCTGGCCCGGCGAGATCGATTTGGCCCCAGACGCAATGTATGAGCGCATCCGGTCATCCGGAAGATCGGTCCTCGCCGCTCGCGCACAGCGAGTCGCGTAGTCGCTGATCGGTCGCGCTCAGCGCCGTACCGGCTTCGAGAGCGCGATGGAAGCCATGTCGATTTCCGTATAGACGGCATCCAAGCTGGCGAGCCCTTTCCGCAAGAACGATTCTTCCTCGTAGGCGACGTCTAGGTTGCTGAGGGATCTTTGACTGACGCGCACGAAGGCGATGGCGTCGGCGAGGTGCGCCATGATGTCGTGAAGGTCCGGGGTCGTGGGTCCGGAAGGACGTCGCCGGACAGCAGAGGACACTTTGACGGGGCGAGGGCGGAGGCTCCGAGTAGAATTGGCACGGCGAGTGGAAGCACCCATGATCGGCCTCTCATACAGGCTGGTTGTGGTAGGCGCTCGCTCGTGTTGACGCACGGGCGGGCGCCGCCTTGGACAGCCAGAGGCGCGAAGGGCAGGGGTAGCACGGCGGGGTAGCCGGGGAGGATGGGGGACAATCTACCTTTGTCATCAAAGACTTAGGCGAACTTTGGATTCCGACCCTAAATATTCGGTGAACCCGTCGGCTACCTCGCGCTATTTGCAGAGAAAGGCGCGGAAGTGCCGAGAGAGCGGATAGAGCCAGATGTCCTTGATTGGTACAGCGTGCTGGTGGGTCACATCGAGCTTGCCGCGTCCAGTGGTCTGACCGACGTGGACCCAGTTGGCGGCCT
>JAPTUI010000439.1 GCA_028067895.1 Pseudomonadota bacterium
CTGATCGAGCGGGCCCAGGCGGGTGTGGCGGCGGTCGCCGAAGCCGCCGGCGCCGGCGTGCTCAAGGTCGACGACGAGCTGCATCTGACGCCGCTGGCGGCGCAGGAGGAGGACCCCAAAATCGAGAAGCTGCGCGTCGCCCTCGACCGTCGCATCGGGGAGGCGCAGCTGCCGCAGATCATCCTCGGCGTGGATGCGCAGGTGCGCTTCAGCTGGATCATGTTGGGCAGAGAACCGCGTTCGGCGAGCGAGCTGCTGATGGTCTATGCCGGGATTCTCGCCCACGGCACGGCGCTCTCGGCGGCCGAGACCGCGCGCATGATCCCGCAGCTCTCGAGCGCCTCGGTCCGGGCGGCCATGAAGTGGGCGAGCGATGAGCGGCGCTTGGCGCAGGCGTGCAGCGCCATCCTGGCGTTCATGCATCGCCATCCGATCTGCACCACCTGGGGGCGAGCGGATCTGGCTTCCTCCGACATGATGAGCCTGGAGACCCACCGGCGCGTGTTCCTCGCGCGCAATGATCCGAGGCGCCAGACCCCCTCGGTCGGGATCTACTCCCACACCCGCGATCGCTTCGGGATCTCCTATGCACAGCCCATCCTGCTCAACGAGCGCCAGGCCGGTGCCGCCATCGAAGGCGTGGTGCGCGACGATCGCCTCGAGACCACTCAGCTCGCCGTCGATACGCACGGCTACACCGACGCCGGCATGTCCCTCGCCCGAGGGGTGGGGTTTGACCTGTGTCCGCGCCTGAAGGCCCTGAAGGATCGACACTTGTTCCTGCCGCGCGGGAGCGAGGTCCCCGCGATCCTGAGCTCGATCTGTCACGCCCATCTCGATCTGGCCAAGATCGAAGCCCAGTGGGACCGGATGGTGCACCTGTTTGCCTCCGTTCACAGCGGCCACACCAGCGCGATCAATGCGCTCACGCGCTTTGGCTCCGCCGCGCGCGGCGATCCGCTGTACGAGGCGCTCGTGCAGCTCGGACAGCTGCTGCGGACCGTGTTCCTGGCCGACTATTTCGTCAACGAGGCCTTTCGCCGGGAACTGCTGCGCGTGCTCAATCGCGGCGAGTCCGCCAACGCCTTGAAGCGCGCGATCTACGCCGGCCGGGTGGCCAGCTACCAAGCCAAGCAACCCGAGGAGATGCAGGCCGTGGCGGACGCCCTGAGCCTGCTGGCCAACCTCGTGATGGCCTGGAATACGATGAAAATGCAGTCGATCCTGGATCGCTGGAACGTGCGGCGCGCGACCGCCGTGCCACCGGAGCTGATCGGGCGTATCGCGCCCACCCGAACGGAAGGGATCAATCTGCGCGGGGTCTTCAGCTTCCCCATCGAGCAGTATGCCGAGCAGCTGCTCCCGTCACGGGTGGCCGCCCAATCACCGGCCGCCGGTGCCTGACGGGCCTACCGTTTCGCCGCGACATACGCCCTCTGCAGTGAACAGAACAGCCTGTGAAATCAATATCGTACAGAGCACCACCCCAAAAATCCCGAGAAAAACGCCCGCTCGCTACCGGCACTTTTGACACCAAAATCAAGGGGACCCCTAGTCGGCGAATCGATCGCAGCCTTCTGCTCTCCGAGACGAAGAACGGAAGTCCGCCTAAATCGTTGAGGGTGAAGTCCGCAAGGATCGTACGCACCTCACGGACGGCGGTTTCGATTAGAGCCGGGGCGCTGGTAGGTCGGCGGCACGTCAGCCGGGTTGCGCAAGCCCCACGGCACAACCGTCACACAGGGTCTTGATCTCCACCGCCCCACTCTCGAAGCGGAAACCGAGCGACCGCGCCCGTTCGGTCAACGCTCGGTTCAGACCTGGATCTTCGATCTCGGCGACCCGGTGGCACTTCGAACAAATCAGGAATTGCGCCGCATGATGCACATCAGGGTGATCGCAGCCGACAAACGCATTCAAGGCGTCCAGGCGATGCACCAGCCCTGCCTCCTGTAAGAACTCGAGCGCCCTGTAGACCGTCGGAGGACCCACCTTCTCTCTGTCCTTGGCGATCTCAGCCATGATCTGGTACGCCCCGATCGGCTCGTGTCCCCGCCACACGATCTCGAGCACCCGCTTGCGCAACGGTGTGAGACTGACCTCTTTTCGGCTGCATACCTCTTCAGCGGCAGCGACCGCGCGGCGGATGCAGCGCGAATGATCGTGCCGACGGCTCACGCGTTCAGTCGTCTTCACCATGCTTGCGGTTCCAGTCGCCCTGGCAGGAGCACCCAATCACCGAGAGAACATTATAGCGTAACAGTCTCGGAAGTCTTGGCAGATCGAGACGTTATAGTATAACATTACGTTACACCCTCGGGATCTCGGGCTCTGAGCGGGCCTTTCACAGTGGAGTGAGTCATGGTGCGTTCCCAATCCCTTACGGCGACACTTTCGATGGTCGCCATTGCTTCGCTTGGATTTCCGCCGCTGCCGGCGAGTGCGGATACTGCAAAAATCCCAGACGTGACCTCTCGGCCCGCCAAAGTCATGCAACCCAAGCCGTCCCGTCACTCCGCGACGCTCTCGACTGTGGTGGTGATGGCGCAACGGCTGAACGCGGAGCGCTCACAGATCGAGACGCAGACCGGCGCCTCGACCTATACGATCAGCCAGGCGCAGATCGCCGCCGCGCCGGGCGGGGAGAACGTCCCGCTCAATCAGGTGCTGCTGCAAGCCCCCGACGTGGTCCAGGACTCCTTCGGACAGATCCACGTCCGAGGCGACCACAATGACCTGCAGTACCGGCTGAACGGCATCATCATTCCAGAGGGCATCAACGTGTTCGGGCAGACCCTCGACCCGAGGCTGTTCTCGTCCGTGAGCCTGATCACCGGTGCGCTGCCGGCGGAGTATGGGCTCGACACCGCTGGCATCATCGACATGACCACCAATAGCGGTGCGCTCCAGCCGGGCGGGTATGTGTCGCTCTATGGCGGCAGCCACGGGACCGTGCAGCCGTCCTTCGCCTACGGCGGCAGCCGCGGTAGCCTCAACTACTACGTGACTTACGACGAGCTGATCAACGATCTCGGTATCGAAGCGCCGGATGCGAGCGTCACGCCGCTGCATGACCATTCAATTCAGGGACACGGGTTCGCCTATCTCGAGGACATCCTTGACCCGAATGATCGGATCTCGCTCATTGTGGGCACGTCCGACGCCGAATACGAGATTCCAAACGTAGCCGTAGAGCAGCCCTCGCTCGGATATACCGTGAACGGCGTGGGCCGCTATCTCAGCAATAATCTCAACGAACGCCAGCACGAGCTCACGCAGTACGGCATCCTCACGTGGCAGCGCGCCCTGGGCGCGCTCACCTGGCAGACCTCGCTCTCCGCGCGCTACACGAGCCTGCATTTTGCGCCGGACTGGACCGGTGACCTGCTCTACAACGGGATCGCCCAAGATGCATTCAAGGCCGACACCGCCCTCGCGTGGCAAACCGACGCCTCCTACCGTCTCACCGATGCGCACACGCTGCGCTTCGGCGGCTACCTGCAGCATGACAACTCCACCAGCGATACCGCTTCGCAGGTGCTGCCGATCGATCCGGCCGGCGCGCAAACGAGCGACGTTCCCCTCACCGTCATCCAGAACGGCACGCAGAGCCAGGAGATCGAGAGCGCGTACCTTCAGGATGAATGGAAGCTCCTCACGACCCTGACGGTCAACTACGGCTTGCGCTTCGACCATTACAATGCTTACTCGAGCGGCAGTCAGGTCAGTCCGCGCCTGAACGTCGTATGGCGCATGCTTCCCGGCACGACGGTGCACGCCGGATACTCGCGCTACTTCACCCCGCCGCCCTTCGAGCTCATCGCGGGCGGGACCTTCACTCAGTTCGCCGGCACCTCCGCCGTGCCACCGGGCACCGAAACCCAGGACACCCCGCCAGTCGCGGCGCGCGCGGATTACTATGACGTGGGCGTCGAGCAGAAGCTGCTCGCCCGTAAGCTCACTCTCGGGGTCGACAGCTATTATGAGAACGCGCAGCACCTGATCGATGAGGGGCAGTTCGGCGCGCCGATCGTCCTTACACCTTTCAACTACCGCTACGGCAGAATCGAAGGCGTCGAGCTGACCAGCAGCTATACCGTGCACCGCTTCATGGCCTATGCGAACCTCGCGTTTCAGTCGGCCAAGGGCAAGGACGTCGTATCGTCGCAGTTCAATTTCGCGAGCCAGCAGCTCGGCTACATCGCCGAGCACTATATCCACCTCGACCACGAGGAGCGGGTGTCGGCGTCCGCCGGCGTTTCCTACGATTGGCTGGGAACCCGTTTGAGCGCCGACATGATTTTCGGGACCGGACTGCGCCAGGACCTCGTTCTACCGGACGGGTTCGTCATTCCCAACGGGGATCACACACCAAGCTACACGCAGGTGAACATCGGTGTGAGCCGCGCATTCGTGGTCGACGGCTCGGGACCACTCACCGTGCGGCTCGATGTGATCAATCTCTTCGACAAGATCTACGAAATTCGCAGCGGCAGCGGCGTCGGGGTCTTCGCACCTCAGTATGGTCCCAGGCGCGGGATATTCGGCGGAGCGGAATGGGATTTCTAGGGGTCCGCCATGGCGGCGAGAGCACCGGGAGGCACCCGTCGCGCCGCCAATCGGACAGACGTTGACAGCGGCAGCGTGCCAAGTCTTTTGTGCGCGGAAGGCCCCGGTTGCAATCCGCGTACGCTCATCAGCCACTTCACGTCTGCGATCCAGCGTAGCGATACGAAGTACCCCGCATCGGGGGCCTGCCGCTGTGGCACAACTCCGCAGATTCGAATTCCCAGCGATTCTCGCCTGTAGCCCATTTTTGCGAGACGCCCGACGCACCCGCCGCTCTTGGTCACTCTATGGTCACTCAGCGGGGATCCGGATTTCCCGGAGAGCTGCAAGTCTTTGATTTATTGGCGCGCCCGGAGAGATTCGAACTCCCGACCTCATGGTTCGTAGCCATGCGCTCTATCCAACTGAGCTACGGGCGCGCCGCGAAACAGTGCGCAGCTGGTCATCGACGGCCAGCCTGGAGGGCGAT
>JAPTUI010000371.1 GCA_028067895.1 Pseudomonadota bacterium
GCGACGGATCGCCGCAGAACTCACAGCCGTGATGCGCGAAACGCCGGCGCGCCTGACATTGCGAATCGAACATCTGGAAGGCACTGAGCTGGCGAGGGTGCGGCGTCTGCTGCGCCACGCCCAACGTTTCACCGACCGGATCTGCATCGACGCCGGCTCACTCAATGCACTACAGTTGCCGCACCTCTGGCCGTTCCAGCTGCGCCTGGGCCGCGAGGCCGCCCGCCCCTAGCAGACCCTAGCCGCAGGATCGCGCGCCAATGAGCGCCGCGAGCGCCTCGGGACGCAACACGCTGATGTCTCGGGCCCGCACTCGCAGCCACCCCTCACGTTTGAAGGTACCGAAGGCGCGACTGACGGTCTCGAGGGTAAGACCGAGATGGCGCGCAATGTCCGCGCGGCTCATACTCAGGCGAAACTCGTGCGGCGAAAAGCCGCGCCGCGCAAGTCGGGCGGACAGATCGGCGAGGAACCGCGCCACACGGCCGCGGGCGTCGGCTTCCGCCAGCTCACCGCGCAATCGCAGCGCCTCATCGAGCGCCTGACCGAGCAGGCGCAACATTTCCCGGCGCAGCCCGGGCAAACGCTCGAGCAGCTGCTCGAGCTTGCGCATCGGTAAGCGGCAATAGCTCAGCGGCTCCAGCGCGCTCACCTCGCAGCCGTACCGGCCGGTGGCAAAACCTTCCAGGCCGACCGCTTCGCCGGGCAGCACGAACCCATGCACCTGTTCGGTGCCCTCCAGAGTCAAAGTAAATCGTTTGGCCGAACCGCTGCGCACGACGAGCAGCGCATCCATCGACGCCCCGGCACGCACCAAGGCTCCCCCGGGGGCAAGCTCACGGCCGCGCTCGACCGCCGACTCGAGCGCGCGAGCCTCCTGCGCCGACAAATGTCCCGGCAGGCAGAGCGGCTTTAGCGCACAGTTGCAGCACGGCACGCAGGCGCGCGCCCCGGTCTCGATTCCTTCGCTGCGACTGTTCACGATCCGGCAGTCTAATGCCGCTCCGCGCGACGGCGGCTGCGGAATATCAGATTTTGATACGGATCAAATGACCGCTCCCGGCGGCCGCTAGAATGCCGGCATGAGATCGCTGCTACCACCGTGTCCGTCTGCGTTTGCACGGTTCGATCCGGCCGGGGAGCTGTTCGTGCGCCTGTTCAACCACGGGATGCGTGGTCAGAACCTCGGTGCGGCCCTCGCGCCGCTAGAAGGCAAGCGGGTTCGGATCCGGCTCACCGACGCGCCGCTGCAACTGAATCTGTGCATTGCGGCCAGCCGGCTGAAAGTCGCGGCGGCGCACGAGACGCCGCACGTGACCGTGCGCGGCCGGCTGGCGGATTTCGTTCGTCTGGCGAGCCGCACCGAGGATCCCGATACCCTCTTCTTCCAGCGCCGCCTGAGTCTCGAAGGTGAAACAGAGACTGGTCTCGCAATCAAGAACGCACTCGATGCGCTCGACTGGAACTGGCGACGTCACTGTGCAGCGATTCTTCCGCCACGTGCCGCGCAGGCACTGCGCGCGCTGAGCGCGCGACTACCGCGACCGCCACTCAGTCCGTTGCGGCGCAACCGCGCGCCGCGTTGAGCGCTCAGCGGGTCGCTTCGAGCATCGGCCCGCCGCAATAGCCCCCGGGCAGCGCGCTCGCCGGGCACTGCACGGTCTGGTCGCCGCGCACCGCGTGCGCAAACGCCTCGATCACCTCCGTGAACGGCACGGCCTGGTGCGAATGTGGGGAAAGTCGCAGCATCTGCACGCCGACGGCCTTCAGCTCCGCAATACCGCCCAGAAGATTACGAACCTGCGCGGACTGCGTCTGTATTCCATTCAAAGCGAACAGCGGCTCGTGTTCGCGCGTATAAACGGTCAGTCCATCGCGCTCCTCGGCGCAGACGAAATTGCAATCGTCCTTGTTGTGCCGGCGCACGCGAGCGCTGAAGCAGCGCGCCGAAAAAGCGAGCGGCATCCGACCGTACGCAAATACCTCGCATTCCATGTCCTCGGGACGCTCGGTGAGCAATTCGGCGATCGCCGCGGTATCGAGCTCCAGCGGCGCCACCCAGCGCCGGGCACCGAGTGCACCGAGCAGCCGCAGCGTCGGTCCGTTGTAGACGTTCAGGTGCGGCCCGGCGACAAACGGCCGCCCGCGAGCGAGTTGCACGGCGGCCATGTCATTGGCCTCGATCGTCGCAGTGCCGGCCGCGAGACGTGCGAGCGCCGCCAGCTCGGATTCCGCCTCCATGAGCGCGAGCGTGGAGAAGATCACTTCCTTGCCGGCGCCAGCCAGATCTCGTCCGATCGCCTCCCAGTCTTCCTGCTTCAGCGCACGGCGCTTGGAGCACACCACTTCGCCGAGGTACACGCTGTCGATCGGCGCAGCCGTCAGCATTCGGTAGAAGGCGAACACTTGCTCGCGCTCCCAGAAATACAACAGAGGGCCGACTGACAACTTCATCGTGTAGATTCCTTCATTGCCAGGGCCTGCTATAGGCTCCCAGCGTTTGAGCATGACCCTCGGTGAGCCGCGCGAGCGCCGCGGCCGGCGCGACCGGTGGCCGGTAGTTCGCCGGATCGCGCCGGCAGGCATCGAGCGCCGCTCGCAGCGCGCGCGTCACCTGCGCCACATACGCCGGACTTCGCTGCCGGCCTTCGACTTTGATGGCGCGGACGCCCGCATCGAGCAGTTGAGGCAGAATCTCCAGCACATTGAGGCTGGTCGGCTCTTCGAGGGCATGCATCACCGAGCCGAGCGCTTCGAAGCGGCCCTTGCACAGAGTGGGATAGCCGGCCGCTTCGTGCGCCGCGAACTCATCGATCAGTACGCCATTCAGTCGCGCCTGGCGGCCGCTCGGCTGCTCCTGCCAGCGCACCGCGTGTGCCGGTGAGCATACCCCGTGCGTATTGGGGGACTCCCCGGTGACGTGCGCCGAGAGCGCGCAGCGCCCCTCCACCATGATGCACAGACTGCCGAAGCCGAACACTTCGATTTCAATGCCGCAGCGCTCGATGACGCGCTGCACCTGCGCGACCGACAGCACGCGCGGCAGCACTGCGCGGCGGATGCCGAAGCGCTCGCGGTAGAATTGCAACGCCCGCCAATTGGTCGCCGATCCCTGTACCGACAGATGACGAGCGAGGGCCGGATGGCGCTCGGCGGCATATTGGAGCAGACCGGCGTCGGCTAGGATCAGCGCGTCCGCGCCAGCGTCGGCTGCCGCATCGACGGCAGCGGTCGCGGCGGCCCAGCGGGTCGGCCGCGGATAGACGTTGAGGGCAACGAAGACCCGCGCGCCGCGACGATGCGCGTATTCGATGCCCGTGACTGCCTCCGCAGGCGAGAAATTCAGCCCCGGGAAATTGCGCGCGTTGAGTCCATCGCGAAAACCGAGATAGACGGCGTCAGCGCCGTTGTCGATCGCCGCGTGGAGGGCCGGCAGACTGCCTGCGGGGCAAACGAGTTCGATCCCGGGACACTCACTCACTGCCGACACACTCCTGCCAGAGCTGATCCACCCGCCGCTCGACGGCGGCATCGAGCCGGATCGGGCGCCCCCACTGGCGCGTCGTTTCCCCGGGCCACTTGTTGGTCGCGTCGAGACCGAGCTTCGAGCCCAGTCCGCTTTCCGGGCTGGCAAAGTCGAGGTAATCGATCGGAGTGTTCTCGATGAGCATCGAATCCCGGGCCGGATCGACGCGTGTCGCGACCGCCCAAATCACTTCCTGCCAGTTGCGCACGTCGATGTCCTCATCGGTGATGATCACGAACTTGGTGTACGTGAACTGGCGCAGATACGACCAGACCGCCATCATGATCCGACGCGCATGGCCCGCGTACTGCTTGCGGATGCTGACGACCGCGACGCGATACGAACAGGCCTCCGGGGGCAGGTAGAACTCGACGATTTCCGGGAACACCCGCCGTAGGATCGGGACGAACACCTCGTTGAGCGCCACGGCCATCACCGAGGGCTCATCGTGCGGCGAGCGGCCCATGTAGCTGCCCTGGTAGATCGCTCCCTCGCGCAGGTGCATCCGCTCGAGCGTGAGCACCGGGAAGCTCGCCTGCGAGTTGTAGTACCCGGTGTGATCCCCAAATGGCCCTTCGAGGGCCGTGTCGCCCGGGTGGATGAACCCCTCGAGTACGATTTCGGCGCCTGCCGGCGCATCGAGTCCGGTCAGATCGCAGCGCACGAGGTTACTGCGCTCCCCGCGCAGCAGGCCGGCGAACTCGTACTCCGAGAGAGTGTCCGGGATGGGCGCGGCCGCGGCAAGCACCGTCGCCGGATCGGTGCCGATCGCGATGAGCACGGGAAACGGCTCCCGGGGACGATCGGCCTGCCACTCGGCGTAATCGCCAGCGCCACCGCGATGGGCCAGCCAACGCATGATGAGGCGGTCGCGCCCGATCACCTGCTGGCGATAGATGGCGACATTCTGACGCGCCTTGCGCGGTCCGCGGGTCACGACCAGTCCGAGTGTGATCAGGCGGGCGGCGTCCTGTGGCCAGCAGCGCTGAATCGGCAGCAACCCCAGGTCGATCTGCCCGCCGCCGAGGGTATGCTCCTGGAACGGCGCGCGCGACTGGCGGCGCGGCGCAACGTGCGCCAGCTGTGCAAATTGAGGCCAGCTGGACAGTGCTTCACGCACGCTGCCCGGCCAGTGCGGCTCCTTCAGCGCGGCCAGTAGTTCCCCGAGCGCGCGCAGTGAGCCGGCCCGCTCCGGTCCAAGCGCCGCCTCGATCCGCCGGGCATGGCCGAACAGATTACCGAGCAGCGCATGGCGTGCGCCGAGCGGCTTCTCGAACAGCAGCGCCGGACCCTGGCGCTGCAAGGCGCGCAGGCACAGCGACGTGCTTTCGAGTTCCGGATCCACCGGTACGGAGACGCGGCGCAGATCGCCGTGCTCTTGCAGGTGCGCGAGGAAGGCGCGCAAATCGTGATAAGCCATCCGCGCGCACGTTAAACCGCTGTGCGCCGCCCGGCTTGATGCAGATCAAATTTTGCGCGGCGGCGGAGTGCTTCCCCGCCGCGCATTGCGACTATTCCGCGACCGGCTCAGCGGGCGCGCGAGTGCGCTCACGCTCATGATCGGCCGCCAACAGCAGATACACTGCTGGCACGATGAACAGCGTGAACAGCGTGCCAATTGACAGGCCGGTGGCGATCACCACACCCATCGCACGCCGCCCGGCGGCGCCGGCCCCCGTTGCGAACACCATCGGCAGCACGCCCATGACCATCGCCGCGGTGGTCATCAGAATCGGTCGCAACCGCACCTCGGCCGCCTCTTCGATGGCCTGCAGCTTGTTGTGCCCGGCACGCTGCAGGTCGTTGGCGAACTGCACCATCAGAATGCCGTGCTTGCTGATCAGGCCGAGCAGCGTCACGAGCCCGACCTGGGTGTAAATATTGAGCGTCGTTACACCGATATTGATGAACAACAGCGCGCCGAACAGTGCCGCTGGCACGGACACCAGGATGACCACTGGGTCGCGGAAGCTCTCGAACAGCGCTGCGAGCGCCAGAAACACGATGATCAATGCAAAACCGAACGTAATCAGGAAGCTGTTCGTCCCGGTCATGAACTGGCGAGACTCGCCGGCGTAGTTCGCCGTGAAGCCGGTCGGGGCCACCGACTGCAACGCCTTGCGCAGAAACGCCAGAGCCTCACCTTGCGAAACGGCGGGGGCGCCGGCAATGGTTGCGGAATTCAGGCGCTGAAAGTGATTGATCGACTCGGGCACGACTTCGCGCTTCAGGCGTGCCACCGTGCCGAGCTGCACCATCGCACCGCTCGGGGTGCGCAGGTGATAGTTGAGGACCTGGCTCGGATTCAGCCGGAACCGCTGCAACACCTGCGGGATGACCTGGTATGAACGGCCGGAAAGCTCGAAGTAATTGACGTAACCACCACCGAGCGCAGCGCCGAGTGTCGCCGCCACGTCCTGCTGCGTCAGTCCGAGATCGGCCACCTTGTACGGATTGACGACGATCTTGTCCTGCGGCTGATCGATCTTCAAATCCGAATCGACGAAGAAGAACAGTCCGCTGGCCCGCGCCTTGTCGAGCACCTTCTGCGCCACGCCATACAGGGTGTTGATCGGCTGGGCGGTGGTGATCACGAACTGCACCGGCAGACCCTGCGCGCCGGGCAATGATGGGAACTGGAACGCCGCAACCTGCGCCCCAGCGATGTGATTCCAACGCTTCTGCAGCACCTGCTGAATCTGCGTGGCGTTGCGGGTGCGCTGATCCCAGGGTTTGAGCAGAATGCCGCCGAAGCCCTGATTGACTGCCGGCGAGCCGATCAGCTGAAACGCCTGACGGTATTCCGGCAACGTCCGAGCAGCTTTGAAGATCTGCTGAGTGTAGGTTTGCATCTGCTGCAGGGTCGCATCCGGCGGCCCGATCAACTGATACAGCACTACGCCCTGATCCTCCTGCGGGGCCAACTGCGATTTGGAAGTCTTGAACAGATAGAACACCCCGCCGAGCAGCACGACACCGAGCACGATCAGCGCCGGCCAGGTGCGCAGCCAGCTCGACAGTACCCGCCGGTAGCCACCGCGCAACCGATTAAAGCCGCGATCGAGCATATGCGCGAAACGGTTGTCTTCCTGGTCGCTGTGGAAGATCCGCGAACACATCATTGGCGAGAGGGTAAGCGCGATGATGGCCGAGCAGATCACCGCTCCGACCAGCGTAAAGGCGAACTGAGTGAACAGCGCACCGGTGAGACCGGTCTGGAAGGCGATCGGCGCATATGCGGCCACCAGCACGACGGTCATTGCGATGATCGGACCATTGAGCTCGTGTGCACCGAGAATGGCCGCATCGAGCGGTGATTTTCCTTCCTTCATGTGGCGATCGATGTTCTCCACCACGATGATGGCATCGTCGACCACGAGCCCGATCGCCAGCACCAGCGCAAGCAACGTCAGCAAGTTGATCGAATAGCCGAGTGCGAGCATGAAGATGAACGCCCCGACGATCGACAACGGCATCGCCAACGCCGGAACCGCCGAGGCCCGCGGACTGCCGAGGAACAGAAAGATCACGACCGTGACGATCAGCAGGGTCTCGATGAGCGTGCGCACGACGTCGACGATCGAGGCGTAAATGAACGTGGTGCCATCGAACACCACTTTTTGCGTGATCCCGTTCGGCAGCTGACGGGCAATCACCGGCAGGGCTTCTTTGACCCGCTTCGCCACGGTCAGCACGCTGGCGCTCGGCGCGGACTTGATGCCGATGAATACGCCCGGACGGCCGCTGAAGCGAACCGCCGAATTGTAATTTTGCGCCCCGAGCACCACCGTGGCCACGTCCTTCAGGCGCACGATCGCGCCGTTTTGGTCGCGGATAACCAGGTTGCGGAACCCGCGCAGAGTTTGCGGGTTGGTCGAGGCGGTGAGCTTGATGCTCACCATCTGGCCTTTGGTCTCACCGGCGGCGGACAGGTAATTGTTCGCCGCCAGGGCCTGGTAGACATCTGCGGCGGTGACGCCGTGCGCCGCCATTCGATTGGGGTCAAGCCAGGCGCGCAGCGCGAAGGTGCGTCCGCCCAGCACCTCGGCGTTCTGCACACCGGGAATGGCATTGAGCTGAGGCTGCACGACGCGCAGCAAGAAGTCCGTCAGCGCATTGGTCGGGACGACGTCGCTGAAGTAGCCAATGTACATCGTGTCGGTCGTCTGGTTCTTCGCCAGCTGAATGACCGGCAGCTGCGATTGCGGCGGCAGCTGATTGCGCACCGCATTGACCTGGGCGCTGATTTCGGTCAAGGCGCGATTCGCGCTGTAATTGAGTCGCAGCGTCGCGGTGATCACCGAGCTGCCCGTGCTCGAGGAGGAGGCCATGTAGTCGATGCCCTGCGCCTGGGCGATCGCGGCCTCGAGCGGCTGGGTGATGAAGCCGGCTACGGTCTGCGCATCCGCGCCGTAGTAGTCGGTAGTAACCGTGATGACCGCACTCTGGGTCTTCGGGTACTGCGTGACCGGCAGCGAGAAGATCGCACGGATGCCGAGCACCAGCATCAGTAAGCTGACCACCGCCGACAAGACCGGCCGGCGGATGAATATTTCAGTGAATTTCACGCCGACCGCCTCAATGTTCCTGCGGCGAGGGATTCGGGTTGTTCAGCGGCTGCACGCTGTTGTCGATGGCGACGGGCGAACCGTTCTTCAGCTTCAGCTGACCGCTGGTGACGATCTGGTCCCCAACCTTGATTCCCTTCAGCACCGCGATCTGATCCCCGCGAGTCGGCCCCAGCGTCACGAACACCTGTTCGACGGTGTCGTTCGCTTTCGGCCCGGCTCCCTGGTGAACCACGAACACCGTATCACCGTACGGGTTGTACGTTATCGCCGTCTGCGGCAGCGTCAGGTAGCGCTGCCGAGCACCGGACTGCACGTCGGTATCCACGAACATCCCCGGCCGCAGCTGCAAGCCCGGATTGGCAATAGTCGCCTCTGCTTCGAAGTTGCGCGTCGACGGATCGACCAACGAATCTATCGAGGTGACCCGCCCAGTGAAGGTCTTACCGGGGAATGCATCCGTCGTCACATGCGTCACGTCTCCGACGTGCACGCGCGACAGATCGCTCTGTGGCAGGTTGAAGTCCACATAGATCGGATCGAGCGACTCCAGGCTCACGATGGCGGCTCCGGGCTGCAGGTACTGGCCCGGATTGACGGTCGTGATCCCGAGCCGGCCGGCGAAGGGTGCGCGCACCGTCTTTTCCGCGACGAGCGCCGCTTGCGCGGTCGCCTGCGCTGCAGCACTCTTCCAGTTCGCGGTCGCCGCATCGAGCGTCGCCTTGCCGATGGCCTGCGCTTTGTACTGCAGGACATCGCGCTGGTAGGTGAGGGCCGCGTAGTGCGCTGCGGCCTGCAGCGAATGAAGTTGCGCGATGTCCGGCGCCGCATTCAGTTGCACGAGCACCTGTCCGGCACGGACCGACTCTCCGGAGCGGAAGTCGATGTTCTCGACCATGCCGGCGAGTTGGGTGGTAACCTCTACGCCGTGCACGGCACGCAGACTGCCGACGGCACTCACCTGCGGCTGCCAGAGCGAATACTGTACAGTCGTCGTGCTCACGGTCTGGGGCTGGCTGGCGTTCTTCACCATGAACTGGTGTATGAAATGCGCCTTGAGGGCGTTCCATGCGCTTACCCCACCCAACACGACGGCCATTGCGACGAGCACGATCACCAGTCGCCGCCACATCACGCGCTTCTCCACGACTCCCAATCTCCTATGTGCTCGCGGGGGGCACGCGCAAAGGGCCCGGACGTCCCGAGCCGGACGTCCGGAGCGCAGCATGCGCATCCGCAAAGGGTACAGCGTACTATTTTAACCGTTTCCGTGTCCCGTTCGGCACGGCTTGCCGTGTCGATCCTGACGCCGGTCGCACCCTCGGGGAGGGTGGCGATTCGACACGGTCCCAGGCCGGCGCCGGTGGCGGCGCCGAGGAGGCCTCAGAGTCGCAATTCAGCGACAGGCGCCTGCCGACGCCGCTCGATCTCGGCCGAAAAAGATCGGTTCAGCAGCGCCGTCGCCTGCAGGCGGCCCTGCAGTGCAAAGCGTGAGAAGACGAATCGCCCGTTCTGCTGCGGCACTGCGAACCCGACCCGGCGGGCATGTGCGATGCTCGCCTGAAGCTTCTTGCCATTCATCAGCGCCATGCCGTAGGTGTGCGCCCCGATCGCGCCGACGCAGAAGATCGCGATGGGATTGGCACCGGCGGCGGAATTGGCGAGCACGGGATAGACATCGCCGAACCGGCAAGGGGTGTGCACCGCGAGTAGCCAGCGGCACGAGGCCGATTTGTAGTCGCAGAACTCCCCGAACAGCTCACCACGATGATTGACGGTCGCCGCATATGCGTAATGGCCCCCAGTGGTAGTCGCCACCCGCCATTGCCCGAAGGTGAGTCCCGCAGCCGTGGCCGGTCCCGCCACCAGCACCGCCATTGCCAGCACCAGCAGCATCCCCTGCATTCTTCTCATTCTGATCTCCACCATCGGCCGCTCGGACCTGGCGCCTCAGGCCCGCAAGATTGTCGAGCTCAGCTGTGGCGCCGCTGTCGCGTGCGAGCTTCGAATTTTGTGACTCTACTCCTTGATTTTGCCGACGCCAATGCCATAGACGACATATTCCAGAGCATGATCAGTCGCGCCCGCTCGCCAGATACTCCCCGACCGAAACGCGCGCGCGTACCCGTCCAGACTCCAGGATCACCACCTCGTCGACCAGCTGCGCCAGACCGCTCAGGCGGTGTGTGATGAGCAATACTGAGCGCTCGCGCGCGGCACTCGCCAGCGCCGCGTACAGCCCACGCGCCGCATGCGCATCCAGACCTTCCGTCGGTTCATCGAGCACGAGTACCGGTGCCTCCTGCAAGAGCGCCCGGGCGATCGAGATGCGGCGCGCCTCGCCGCCGGACACCAGCGCGGCGCCTTCACCGAGCACGGTGTCATAACCCTGCGGCAGTGATGCGACGAACGAGTCCAACTGCGCCAAGCTCACGGCGCGCTCGATCTGCTCGGCGCTCGCCTGCGGCGCGGCGAGCAGCAGATTGTCGAGCAGCGATTGATTGAACAGAACCGTCTGCTGTGCGATGACTGCGATATGACGCCTGAGCGCATCGCCATCGAGCGCATCGAGAGGCTGATCGGCGAACAACACCCGCCCCCGCTGCACGGGATGGAATTTCAACAACGCGCCGATCAGCGAACTCTTGCCTGCCCCGGACGGACCGACCACTGCCACCCGCGCCCCGGGCGCCAACGCCAGGTCGACGTTCTCCAGTGCCCAGGGCCCGTCTTCCCCGTAACGCAGTCCGACGCGTTCGAAAACGATTGCCGGGCGTAGCGGAATCGGAGAGGAGTGGCGCGGCTCGCTGAACGGCGGCGGTGTGTCTGCCAACGAAAACACCCGTTCAGCCGAGGTCAACGTCGATGACCAGCGGGCAAGCGCCTCGGTGAGCGGTCCGATCATTTCAAACGAGTAGAGCACCAACAGCGCCAGCAGCACGACCAGCGGCGGCGATAGTCGTCCGCGATGCACCGTGGTCAGCGCGAACCACAATGTCGCGAGCAGCGTCAGCTGCGCGCATAAGCCGACCAGCGCCCCGCCGAGCGCCTCGAAGTGCTCCACGCGGGTGCGGCGGGCGTCGAGGTCCGCCGCCGTGGCCTCGATGCGCCTGCTGTGCTGCGCAACGGCACCCCAGACGAGCAGCTCGGCCTGCCCGCACAGCGCATCGAGCAACAGCCCACGCAGTTCTGCGCCGGCCTGGACCGCGCGAGCGGCATCCGGCGCCGCCCGCCGCTGCACCCATAGCGGAGCCAGCACTGCCGCGAGCAGCACGCCGACCAGCAGCGCACCCGCGGCCGCAGGCAACAGGACCAGGCACAGGAGCGTCGCAGCCGCTGCGCTCAGCAGCGCGACGCTCCCGGGCACCAGCACGGCCAGATAGAAATGTTCGAGCGCATCAACGTCTGCGCGCAGCCGTGCGAACAGCTCCGCGCTACGCAGCGCAGCCAGTCGTGCCGGCGCCAGAGGAATTAGGCGGCGGAACAGCCAGACACGGAGGCGCGACAAACCGCGCAGCGTCGCTTCGTGAGTGACCAGGCGCTCCGCGTATCGACCCCCGCTGCGCACGATGGCGAACAAGCGGATCGCGGCCGCCGGCGTGTAATAGTTGATGGCGAGTCCCGCCGCGCCGGCCAGCGCCATGGCGGCGATGAACCAACCCGACACCGCCATCAGCCCGGCGGCGGCGAGCGACGCGAGCAGCGCCAGAGCTGCCCCGCCGAGCATCCAGCGTCGCTCCGGGTACAAGACCGCGAGCAGACGTTTGACCGATGGAGTCGTCCGCCTGCTCATGTGTGCTCCGCCTGCAGCAGCGCACTGAACGCGCCGCCGGAGCGCTGCAGGTGCTCCGGCGGGCCCTGCTCGAGCACCCGACCCCCATCGAGCACGACGACCCAATCAGCCGCACGTGCGGCGCTCAGCCGATGCACGGCCATCAGCACCGTGCGTGACGCGGCCGCCGCACGAATCAGCGACTGCAGCTCCTGCGCCCCATCGCGATCGAGGTGCGCGGTGGGCTCATCGAGCAGCCAGACTCGCGCCCGTTCGCGCACCAGTGCGCGGGCCAACGCCAGACGCTGCAGCTGCCCGCCGGACAAGCCGACGCCGCGCTCCCCGAGCACGGTATCCGTGCCCCGGGGCATGCGCGCCAGGACGGCGCCCAGACCGCTCGACTCGAGTGCCCGGCTCAGTGTCACCTCATCGGCATGCGGGTTCGCGAGCAGCAGGTTTTCGCGCACCGTGCCTTCGAACACGTGGATGCTCTGCGGCACCCAGGCGATGCATTCGCGCCATTGGCGCGGATCACACGCGCCCAGATCGACCCCATCGAGCAGGATCCGGCCGCGATCGGGCGCTGCGAAGCCGAGTAGCAGGCTCAGCAGCGTAGTCTTGCCCGAACCGCTCGGGCCCACCAGGGCGGTGAGGCGCGCAGGCCTGATCGCGAGCGAGCATTCGTGCAGACCCGCTTCGCGGCCGCGGTGCAGGTAGGCCACGCGCTCGAGGCGGATCTCGGGCGGATGCTCGCAGCGCACCGGCGCGCCGACCGCGACCGATGGCGCAACTGCGGCGGCGTCCGCCTCCAGCGCCGCGAGCTGCTCGGCCGCAGCGAGTGCATCCATGCGGGTATGACGCAGCGCAGCGAGGCCCCGCAGCTGCAGGTAGAACTCCGGCGCCAGCAGCAGCACGAATAGTCCATCGCGCAGCGCCAACTCCCCCCACAAGAGCCGAAATCCGATCAATACCGCGACGATGGCTATGCTGACCATGGCGAAGAATTCGAGCACCAGCGAGGAGAGGAATGCGACGCGCAGCACCTGCAGGCTGAGTACGCGATATGTCTCGCTCTCGCTCTCGAGGCGAGCGGCGAAGCGCTCCGCGGCACCGAGCTGGCGCAGCGTCGCCAGCCCGCCGAGCGCATCGACGAAGGCTGTGCCGAGCCGCCGCAGCTGTCCGTAGCGTTGCTCGCTTGCGCGCGCAGCGGCGCGCCCCACCAGCACCATGAACAGCGGAATGAGCGGCGCGGTGAGCACGAGAACGAGGCCGGACACCCAATCGGCAGGAAAGACGAACGCTACGAGCAGCAGCGGGACCAGTACCGCGGCACCCGCCTGCGGGAGGTACCGTGCGAAGTACGCGAGGACTGCCTCGATGCCGTCGACGAGGCGCGTGATCAGATCGCCGCTTGCGCTGGCACGCAGCCCGAGAGGTCCGAGGGTCTGGGCTTCGCGCAGCAGCCGGGCGCGCAGCGCGCCCGCGATTTGCTGTGCCCCGTGCACTGCGCTGCGGCGCGCACCGAGGGTCAGTACGAAGCGCAGCAGCGCCAGGACCAGAAGCGCCCCGCACAGCGGCCAGAGCTGGCGGAACGATGCATGCACGAGGACGCCCGCGGCGAGAATCCCCGCGAGCACCCACGCTTGTGCGACCAGTCCCAGCGCGAGCAGTGCCGTGAACATTGCCGTGCGCACCAGCGGTCCGCGAATGAGGCGGGCCTCGCGGCGCAACCATTCTGCGGCGCGCCGGCCGTCGGGCGGCGGATCAGCCGCCCCGGGAGAGCTCACCCAGCGCCGCCTGCTCCGCTGTGCCGAGGATCATTCGGCGGCGGGTTCGGCGCGGTGTGTTCCTCGTACGCGTCGAGCATCGCCCCACCGGCGGCGCTGACCAGCACGATCATCGTGGTACCGATTAACCAGGCGAAGTACCAGGCACCCACGTCTCCGAGGATGGCCGTGAGCACCGTCACCAGAATGGCAATGACCAGGAAGAGAAGGAAGTAGAGGAAACTGCGCATCGTCGTGCCCTCAGTAAGCGTGGTCATTGCCGATGAGTGATTCCGGCGTGACTTTGCCGCGCATCACCCAGAACGCCCAGCTGGTGTACCACAGTATGAGCGGCACGAAGACCGCAGTGAACCCGATCATCCACAGCAGCGTCAGCTTGCTCGAACTGGAGTTCCACAAAGTCAAGCTCACTGAAGGATCGACGCTCGAGGGCAGCATGAAGGGGAACAGAGCGGCACCTGCCGTGCCGATCACGCCAATCCAACCAAGCGCCCCGAACCACCAACCCAGATGCGAGCGACCGGCCCGCGCCGCGAGCAGCGCACCGATCACGCCGGCGAAGCCCACCAGGGGCACGAGCCAGAGCACCGGGTAGACGGCAAAATTGTGCAGCCACGCCCCGGAGGCGACCGTCACGGTCTGCTGCAGCGGCGTCTGCGGTACACCCTCGCCGGGGCTGCCGACCAGCTGGTAGCCTGGCAGCGCGTGCACCCAGATACCGCCGAGCGCGAACAGCACCAGCGCCGCAGCGCCGGCCACCTTCACCAGAGCGCGGGCGCGCTCGAACATCTGCCCTTCGGCACCGTTCATGATCGTCAGCGACCCCATCATCACCGACAAGGACAGCGAGAGCACCCCGGTCATGATGGCGAACGGATTGAGCAGTCCGAGGAAGCTGCCGGTGTAAAAGGACGTCATGTCCCAGTCGAAATGAAACGGCACGCCATGGAACAGGTTGCCGAAGGCCGCACCGAAGACGATCATCGGGACCGCGCCGCTCACCAGCAGCACCCAGTCCCATGCATTGCGCCAGGCGGGATGTTCGATCCGGCTGCGGTACTCGAAACCGATCGGGCGCATGATCATCGTCCACAGCAACAGCAGCATCACCACGTAAAAGCCGGAAAATGCCGTGGCGTAGATCAAGGGGAACGCCGCAAAAATCGCGCCGCCGCCGAGGATGAACCATACCTGGTTTCCGTCCCAGTGCGGCCCGATGATGTTCAGCGCAACGCGTCGCTCAGCATCCGTTCTGCCGACGTAGCGCAGGATCGTGCCGACGCCCATGTCCATGCCGACCATCACGGCCAACCCGATCAGCAGCACTCCGAGCAGCAGCCACCAGATGACCTGCGTGATTGCAAACGTATCCATGGTTCAACCCTCCAACTTGCCGCCGTAGGGCGCGGCCGGCACCGGTCGGGGTGCGAGCGTCGGACGGGGCAACGCCGAGGCGCCACCGTCTCCGCCGTGCTCGGTCGGCCCGATCCGGATTGCCCGGATCATCAGGTACATCTCGATGCCGATGAAAATCGAATACAGCGTCACGAAGCCGATCAGCGAAAACACCATATAGCCGACGCTGTGCGTCGAGGCGCTCATCCAGGTCGGCAGCACCCCGTACACCGTCCAGGGTTGACGGCCAAGTTCGGCCACCAGCCAACCGGCTTCATTGGCGAGGAACGGCACCGGGATCATCCACACGGCGACCTTGAGGATCCACGTCTTCTTCTGAATCCTGTTGCGCAGTGAATAGAGTGTCGCCAGGACGAAGAACGCCATCATCAGTAGACCCAGCGCCACCATGAACCGGAAGGACCAGAACACCGCGGCCACAGGCGGAATGGTGTCCTTCGCAGCCCGTTCGATCTCAGCGGGCGTCACCTCACTGAGGTGCGGCGCATAGCGCTGCACCAGGAAGCCGTAGCCGAGATCCGCCCGATGCGCCCGGAACTGCGCCATCGCAGCGGCATCCTGCGGATCATGCGAGAGCGCCTTGAGCGCCTCGACCGCCGGAATGCCGTTCTGGATCTTCTGCACCGCCTGCTGCTCGAGCGCGTCGATACCGGGCACAGTGCCGCTGAGCGAGTGCGTGACCAGCAGCGAAAGCACCGCCGGCACCCGCACGGCGGCCAGATCTTTCTGCTCGGCCTGATCCGGGAATGCAATCAAGTTGAACGGCATGGGCGCGGGGCGCGACTTCCACAACCCCTCCATCGCCGCCAGTTTGGTCGGCTGTGCCGTCGCGTCGACGAACCCGAGCGCATCTCCGAGCGTGACCACACCGATCGTGGCCAGTACGCCGAACAGCACCGCGATGCGAAAGGAGCGCTTGGCGATGTCCATGTGCCGGTTGCGCAGCATGTAGAACGCGCTGATGCCAGCAACGAACATCGCACCGGTGACGTAGCCGGCGATGCTGGTGTGCACGAACTTCGACTGCGCATCGGGACTGAAGATCAGCTGCTGGAAGCTGGTCAGATGCATGCGCATCGTGATCGGGTCGAACTTCGCGCCCTTCGGGTCCTGCATGAAGCCGTTCGCGACCAGGATCCACAGCGCCGAGAGGTTCGAGCCGAGCGCAACCAGCCAGGTGACCGCCAGATGCTGCCCCTTGCGCAACCGACCCCAGCCGAAGACCATCAGACCGACGAACGTCGACTCCATGAAGAACGCCATCAGTCCCTCGATGGCGAGCGGCGCGCCAAAGATGTCGCCGACGAAGCTGGAATAGAACGACCAGTTGGTGCCGAACTGGAATTCCATGGTCAGCCCGGTGGCGACGCCGAGTGCGAAGTTGATCATGAACAGCCGGCTCCAGAACATCGCCATCTGCTTGTAAATCGGCTTGCCGGTGGTGACGTAGACGGTCTCCATCGCCGCGAGCAAAAAGCTCAGCCCGAGCGTGAGCGGCACGAACAGAAAGTGATACAGCGCGGTAGCCGCGAACTGCACGCGGGAAAGATCGACAACCGTCCCGTTGATCATGGGCGCAACTCCTCTGAGGCTAGCCGTCGGGGGGCAGACCGGCCGGACGATCCGAGTGGACGGCAGGATTCAATGCGGTCAGTCGCGGGAAAGCGCGCAGCGCGCAACGGGCGCGGCACTCGAAACCGGCCGCACCGGGGCGCACGCATCTCCTCGGGCAGGGAAGCGGCTGGCCGCCCTGGCGCACTCGCGGGCCTCTCGCCCGACAACGTGTCTCGCAGGAGAGGAAACACGGGCCATATCCATAAAAGACAGGCAAATTCCGCGCGGTACTGTACGCTCAGGCCCGATCCGCAGGCAAGCCGCGCGTCGGCAGCGGAATTCCGTTGCCGACGCAAATCGCCCGCAGCACGAGGACTGCGGCGTCGCTCAGCAGGCGCAGCCGAGCGTCGCCTCGAAGGGGTCTGGTTCATGCGCACGAGAGCATAGACCTGAACGACGCGGGCGATGATGCGTAGCTCACCCAGGGGCGTTGTGGAAAGTACGGATTTCCGCCCCCGTGCGTCGGCGCGCGGCCGGCTGCTTGAATGCGGCCGAACAATCCGTAAGAATCGAGTCCGTCCGGTTGTCACCCACAATCCGGCGGAGCAAGAGTCGGCCCGCAGCCCGACCCACACGGCAGGCGCCGCAGCGCGGTCAGCTGATGAACGACACAACCACTGAGACCGAGACGCTCGAGCAGCTCCTGGCGCGGACCGCGATGCAGGACCGCGCGGCGTTCGAGCGGCTTTATCAGCGGACGTCCTCGCGCCTGTTCGGTTTGTGCGTGCGCATGATGCGCGACCGGGGTGAGGCGGAGGAGGTGCTGCAAGAGGCGTTCATCACCCTGTGGCACCGTGCCGGGACGTACAACCCGGCGCTTGCGAGCGCCAATACCTGGCTCACTACCCTGGTGCGCAACCGGATCATCGATCGGCTGCGCCAGCGGCGCGAGAGCACCAGCGCCGAGACGATCGACCTCGAACACCTGCCCGACGAGGCGCGCGGCCCGGACGACCACGCCGAGGCCAGCGAGAACGCGGTGCGCCTGGAGCGTTGCCTCGGCCAGCTCGATGCCAAATACAGTCGCTCGGTCCGTGAAGCCTTTTTCACCGGTGCTACGTATAAGGAATTGGCCATGCGCACCCAGGTGCCGCTGGCCACCATGAAAAGCTGGATCCGTCGCGCCCTGATGCAACTGCGCACTTGCCTAGAGACATGAATACCCCGGTCGAGGACCCCACCGACGATCTGCGCTACGCCGAGTACGTGCTCGGCGTGCTCGAGAGCGATGAGCGCGCCGCGGTGGAACGGGAGATCGCCGCGAGCAGCGCGGCCGCGGCAGCCGAAGCACAGTGGCGCGAGCGGCTGCTACCGCTCGCCGAGCAGGTGACGCCGCAAGCCCCGCCGCAGCGCGTGTGGCAGCGGATCCGCGCAGCGCTGGAATTCGACGCAGCCCGCCGCGACGGCACCGGCCTCTGGGACAATCTGCGCCTGTGGCACTGGCTGACCCTCGGCAGCGGTGCGCTGCTCGCGGCCGCCTGCCTCGCCCTCGTGTTCATTGTTGTGCACCGGCCGGCCGCCCCGCCGATCCCGTACATGGCCGCGACCATCACGGAGCACAACGGCCAGGTCGGCTGGACGGCGACCATGGACATCAGCAAGGCCCGCATGGTCGTGGTGCCGGCCGCGCCGCAGACGGTTCAACCCGGCCGCACGCCCGAACTGTGGCTGATCCCCGCCGGCGGGCGGCCCATCGCGGTCGGCCTGATCTCGACCCACGCGCCGATCACTCTGGCGCTGAGTGCAGGTCTCGTGGCCCGCCTCGGGCCGACGGCGCGCCTGGCGGTATCCATCGAACCGCAGGGCGGTTCGCCCACCGGGCAGCCCACCGGCCCGGTGGTCGCCGCCGGCCCGATCGGCGCAGCGCCCGCCGGCGTCGTGCCCGCCACCGCTCAGCTCGTCCGCAGCGGCCCGCAGCGCCCCGCCTGAGCCCCCGCGCGTCCGCCCCGTCTCAAGGGGTGGACGCGCGTGCATCCAAACGCGGACCGGCTCCGTATAGAGCATCACAGTCACTTGTGGTGCCCTGCGATGAGCGTCTCTCCGATACCCGTGCCCTCCCCATCCAGCGCAAGGCGCCGGTCACTGCGTCCGACGCTGCGGCAATGGTTCGACACCGAGGTGAACGAGCGGCCACTGGACCTGAGCACCGCCGACCGCATCGATTGGCTGCGCGCCGCACCGTTCATCGCGCTACACCTGGGGTGCCTCGGGGCGCTGTGGACCGGCGTCTCCGGTACCGCACTCACCGTCGCCGCCGTGCTGTACGCGCTGCGCATGTTCGCCATCACCGGCTTCTACCACCGCGGCTTCTCGCACCGCACCTTCCGCACCTCCCGGCCGGTGCAGCTGCTGTTCGCCGTGATCGGCGCCGCATGCGTACAGCGCGGGCCGCTGTGGTGGGCGGCACACCACCGCAATCACCACCGCGACGCCGATACGCCGCTCGATCCGCACTCCCCGCGGGTACACGGCTTGCTCTGGAGCCACATGGGCTGGTTCCTCACCCGCCGGGCGTTTCGCACCGATCTGAAGCGGGTGGCAGACCTCGCCCGATACCCTGAGTTGCGCTGGCTCGACCGTTACGATATCGCCGTTCCCGTGGCGCTCGCCGCGGCCCTGTACGCGCTTGGCGCTCTGCTGCAGCGCCTCGCCCCGCAGCTCGGCACCGACGGACCGCAGCTGCTCGTGTGGGGGTTTTGCATCTCAACAGTCGCGCTCTTTCATGCCACGGTGACGATCAACTCCCTGGCGCACGGCTGGGGCTCGCGCCGCTTCGAGACCCCGGACGACAGCCGCAACAACTTCCTGCTCGCGCTGCTCACGTTCGGTGAGGGCTGGCACAACAATCACCACCGCTTCCCGGGCACCGCGCGCCAGGGGTTTCGCTGGTGGGAAATCGATCTGACCTGGTATGGACTGCGGCTGCTCGCCGCGCTCGGACTGATCAGCGGACTGAAGCCGCTGCCGGCACGCGTGCTCGAAGCACTCGAACGGTAACGCCATGCGCATCGCCATCATCGGTTCGGGCATCTCAGGCCTCGCCGCGAGCTGGCTGCTCGCGCAGCGTCACGAGGTGACGCTGTTCGAGGCCAACGATTACTTCGGCGGGCACACGCACACCCACCAGGTGCACCTGGCGGGGCGCGACTATGCCGTCGACTCCGGCTTCATCGTCTTCAGCCCCCGACACTACCCGCTGTTCACGGCGCTGCTCGAGACACTCGGCGTCGACTCGCAGCCGACCACCATGAGTTTCTCGGTGCACCACGGCGCGAGCGGTCTGGAGTACAACGCGACGCGCCTCGATACGCTCTTCTGCCAGCGACGCAACCTGCTCTCCCCGCGTTTCCTCGGCATGATCCGCGACCTGCTGCGCTTCTACCGGGAAGCCCCGGCGCTGCTGAGCGGCGAGCGCGACGGGCCGACTCTCGGGGAGTACCTCGCCGCGGGCCGCTACGGGGCGGCATTCCGCGACGAACACCTGGTGCCGATGGCCTCGGCGCTGTGGTCGTCCCCGCCCGAGCAGATCCTCTCGTTCCCGGCCCGCTACCTGGTGCAGTTCATGGCCAATCACCAGATGCTCGCGGTGCGCGGACGGCCCGAGTGGCGCGTGGTGCGCGGCGGCTCGGCCCGCTACGTGCAGGCGTTGCGCTCGCGCTGGAACGTGCGCGAGCGCCTCGGCTGCCCCGTGCACGCGCTGCGCCGCGAGGCGCAGGGGGTGCGCATCACGCACGCCGAGGGCACCGAGCACTTCGAGCAGGTGATTCTCGCCTGCCACAGCGACCAGGCGCTCGCGCTGCTCTCGGACCCGAGCGACGCCGAACGCTCGATCCTCGGCGCCATCCGCTACCAGATGAACGAAGCGGTACTGCACACCGACGCCTCGCTCCTGCCGCGCAACCGCAAGGCATGGGCCGCCTGGAACGCGTACGTGCCCAGTGAGCCCGGCGCGCCCTGCACGGTGAGCTACTGCATGAACCTGCTGCAGAACATCGATGCGCCGGAGCCGTTCGTGGTGACACTGAACCGCAGCGGCGCAATCGATCCGACCCGAGTACTGCGCACGATGCGCTATGCGCACCCGGTGCACACCCACGAGGCGCTCGCCGCACAGCGCCGCCGCGCGCAGATTCAGGGCGTGCAGCGCACCTGGTTCGCCGGTGCCTATTGGGGCTGGGGTTTTCACGAGGACGGCATGCGCAGCGCGCTCGCCGTGGCCGAAGCGATCGAAGGACGCAGCGCCGCGGCGCTGATGCGCAAGGTGGCCGCATGAACGCCCCGCCGCCGTTCTTAAGCGCCGTGTACGAGGGTGTGGTGCACCATCGGCGCCTGGCACCGCGTCCCCACGCCTTCAGTTACCGTATCGCGCAGCTGTGTCTGGATCTCGATGAGCTCGAGCGGGTATTCGCCGGCCGCTGGTTGTGGTCCCGGGACCGGCGCAACGTCGCCGAATTCCGCCGCAGCGACTACCTGCAACCCGAGACTCTCCCGCTCGCCGAAGCGGCGCGCGATCTCGTTGAGCGGCGCACCGGCCAGCGGCCGCAGGGCCCGGTGCGCCTGCTGACCCATCTGCGTTACGCCGGGTACGTGTTCAACCCGGTCAGCTTCTATTACTGCCACGACGCCGACGGAACGCTGCAGTCCGTCATCGCCGACATCACCAACACACCGTGGAACGAACGGCACGCCTACGTGCTCGCGCTCGCGCAGGCCGAACGGCGCGGCGCGCTGTGGCAATGGGATTTCGCCAAGGCCTTCCACGTGTCTCCGTTCCTGCCGCTTGAGCGCGACTACCGCTGGCGCTTCAGCACGCCCGCCGAGCGGCTGCGCGTGCACATGTCCGTCAGCGACGGGCGACAGGTGGAATTCGAGGCCTGCCTCGATCTCAAGCGCAGACCCCTCACGGGCGCGAATCTTGCGCGCGTGCTGTGGCGCTACCCGCTGATGAGCACTCAGGTGATCGGCGCGATTTACTGGCAGGCGCTGCGGCTGTGGCTGAAGCGCGTCCCCGTCTACGACCACCCGGACCGATCACGACCTTCACGAGGTACCGCATGAATACTGCCGTCGCAGCCCTCACCCGTCCACACGGGACTGCCCTGGATCGGTTCCTGCGCAGGCAGCTGCTGTCACGCCTGGCGGCGCTGCGCGCCGGCCGGCTCCAGTTCGAGGACACCTACGGCGCCGTCACGCTCGGCTCAGATGACGCGCTCGCCCCACCGGTACGCCTGCAGGTGAACGACCCAGCCTTCTACCGCAGCGTTGCAGCCGGCGGCAGCGTCGGCGCGGGGGAGGCGTACATGGATGGGCTGTGGCGCTGCTCGGCCCCGGGGCTGGAGGACTCCGATGCGCTGGTCGCGCTCGTGCAACTGCTGGTGCGCAACCGCGAGCTGCTCGACGGACTGGAATCCGGCTGGGCGCGACTGGCAGGCGCCGCGCGGCGGCTCTGGCATGCAAGGCGCGGCAACACGCGCGCCGGCAGCCGCCGCAATATCGCGGCACACTATGACTTGAGCAACGCGTTCTTCGCGTTGTTCCTCTCGCCGGATCTCATGTACTCCTCGGCACTGTGGAGCGGCGGCGCGGACACCCTCGAGGCGGCCTCCGAGCGCAAGCTCGAGACGGTCTGCCGCAAACTCGCGCTGGGCCCCGGCGATCACGTGCTCGAGATCGGCACCGGCTGGGGCGGTTTCGCACTGTATGCCGCCCGTCACTACGGCTGTCGCGTCACCACCACCACGATTTCGGCTCAGCAATACGAGCTGGCGCGCGAGCGGATCCGCGCCGCCGGCCTCGAGGATCGCATCGAGTTGTGTCTGGCGGATTACCGGGATTTGACGGGTCGGTACGACAAGCTCGTCTCGATCGAGATGATCGAGGCCGTGGGCGCTGATCACCTGGAGGAATACTTCGCCACGATCAACCGGCTGCTCCGCCCGCACGGCGCAGCGCTGGTCCAGGCGATCACCATCGAGGATCATCGCTACGAGCAGGCGCTCGCGTCGGTGGATTTCATCAAGCGGCACGTATTTCCCGGCAGCTTCATTCCATCGGTGAACGCGATGCTGGCGGCGAAGAGCCGCGCGAGTGATCTTGCGCTGATATCGCTCGAGGACTTCGGGGACTCCTATGCACGAACCCTCGCGGCGTGGCGCAAGCGCTTCATGGCCCGCCTCGCCGAGGTGCGCGCACTGGGCTTCGATGAGCGCTTCATCCGTCTGTGGGAGTTCTACCTCGCCTACTGCGAGGGCGGCTTTCGGGAACGGGCGCTCGGGGTGGCACACCTGAAGCTGGTCAAGCCGCAATGGCGCCACGAGGCGCAGGGTCCGCTGCGGTGAACACACTGCTCACGTTCATCGCCTACGAGTTGGTCTGGTTCGCCGCGGTGAGTGGCGCCGGGCACGGACGGGTCTGGCCCGGAGTGTGCGCCGCCACGGTGTTCATCGCCTGGCGCCTGGTGGTCTCACGACACCGTGGAACCGAGGGGGGTCTGTTCGCGCTCGCTCTGCTCATCGGTGCCGCGCTCGAGACCTGCTGGGTGCGCACCGGTCTGATCCGCTACGCGGCGGCCTGGCCGCTCGAATCCGCCCCGGCTTGGCTGCTCGCGCTGTGGGCGTCGTTCGGCCTGACCATCGTGCCGTTGTTCGGCCACCTGCACTCGCGCCCGTGGCTCGCCGCAGCACTCGGTGCCGTCGGCGGCCCGGCCTCCTACTGGGCGGCCGCACGCGGCTGGCACGCGGTGATCTTCCCGCCTCGGCCGCTACCGACGCTGCTCGCCCTGTCGCTCGGCTGGGCCGCCGCGCTGCCGATGCTGACGACGCTGGCACGGCGCTGGTTGTCCGCCACGCGGAGTCCCGCATGAGTTCGCTCGCAGTGCTGGGTTTTCTCTGGGGGCTCGCCGCAGTGGTGATGTGCGGCGGCTGGCTCTGGCAGCGCCGCCGTCGCAATGCGGGCATCGCCGATGTGCTCTGGTCGGCGCTGCTGGCGGTGTGTGCTCTGGTGCTGGCGGTGAGCGGCACGGGCGCGCCGCGCGCGCGCCTGTTGCTCGCCGTGCTCGGCGGCGGCTGGGCGCTGCGCCTGGCGATGCATCTGGCCGTGCGCGTCGGGCGTGAGGAAGAAGACGGGCGCTACCAGGCGTTGCGCGAGCGCTGGGCCGGCGATCAGCGTCGGTGGTTCGGCTTCTTCCAGTTCCAGGCACTCTCCGTCCCGCTGTTCGCGCTGCCGTTCGTCGCGGTCGCGACGAACCGTGATCCACCACCGGGCGCGCTCGTCGCTGGCGCGCTGCTGTGGCTGCTGGGGGTGCTCGGCGAGGCACTCGCCGACCGCCAGCTCGCGCACTTCCGGGCCGATCCTCGGCATCGCGGCCGCACCTGCCGCAGCGGGCTGTGGCGCTACTCGCGCCATCCGAACTACTTCTTCGAATGGCTGCACTGGTTCGCCTACGTGGCCTGGTCCGTGGGCTCCCCGCTCGCGCCGCTCGCTTGGCTCGGTCCGATCACGATGTTCGTGTTCCTGCGCTACCTGAGCGGTGTGCCGTGGACCGAGGCGCAGGCGCTGCGCTCACGAGGCGAGGATTACCGCGACTACCAGCGCTGCACATCCATTTTCTTCCCTTGGTTTCCCCGTCGACCGCCTTCAGGAGCCCAGCGATGAGCACCGTAGTGACCTCCCCCCTCGAACTCGCCGCCGATCGCCCGGCCTCCGGGCTACTCGGGCTCGCCGAGCGCGGCCTGCTGCCCGATGCGCTGGTGCGCCTCGGGATCCGCCGGCTGTGCACCGAGCGGCTGCAGACCGAGCGCAACGGCGGCCCTGCCGGTGAGGCCGAGCGCTTCAGCGCGCGCATCGCCGCGCTGCGCGAGAGTCCCGTTGCGATCCACACCGAGGCGGCGAACGCCCAGCACTACGAGCTGCCGCCGGAGTTCTTCGCACTGTGCCTGGGGCCGCGCCTGAAGTATTCGTGCTGTTACTTCGCACAAGGTACAGAAACCTTGGCCGAGGCCGAGGAAGCGATGCTCGCGCTCTATGCGCAGCGCGCGGAGCTCGCCGACGGGCAGCAGATCCTCGAGCTCGGCTGCGGCTGGGGCTCCCTCACGCTGTGGATGGCCGCGCACTTCCCGAACGCACACATCACGGCGGTGTCGAACTCGCACGGTCAGCGTCACCACATCGAGGCGCAGTGCCGCGCACGCGGACTGACGAACGTTCAGGTCCTCACCCGCGACGTCAATGCACTCATTCTCGACGCGGCGCGTTTCGATCGCTGCGTTTCGGTCGAGATGTTCGAGCACGTGCGCAACTACGAAGCGCTGATGCAGCGCATCGCGGCGTGGCTGAAGCCGGGTGGCAAGCTGTTTACGCACCTCTTCGCTCACCGGACCGTGATGTATCCCTTTGAGACCAGCGGCGCGGACAACTGGATGGGCCGGCACTTCTTCACCGGCGGGCTGATGCCGTCTGCCGACACGCTGCTGCACTTTCAGGATGATCTGCGCCTCGAGCAGCGCTGGCTCGTCGACGGCACGCACTACAGCCGCACGGCGAACCTGTGGCTTGCGCACCAGGATGCGCAGCGCGAGCGTGTGCTCGAAGTGCTGCGCGAGGCCTACGGCGCGAACGCCCGGCTGTGGTATCAGCGCTGGCGGATCTTCTGGATGGCGTGTGCGGAGCTGTTCGGTTACGCGGGGGGCAATGAGTGGCTGGTGGCCCATTATCGATTTGCGCGGCCGCAGACCGGGGTGCGCCCATGAAGGCCGCACGCGCCGCTTTGGTGCTGCTCGTTGCACTGAGCCTCGCCGCGTGCCGGACGCTCGCGGCCGAGAAACCGATTCCGCCGGTCGCACACGTGAACCTCAAGCGCTACGTGGGCCGCTGGTACGTGATCGCCGCGATTCCGACGCACATCGAGCGAGACGATTACAATCCGGTGGAGAACTATCGCCTGGAACCGGATGGATCGATCTGCACGGTGTTTCGCTTCCGGCGCGGCAGTTTCACCTCCCGGCTGCACACGGTTCATTCGACCGCCACCGTGGTCCGCCACACCGGCAATGCCGAATGGCACGTGCATCTGTTCTGGTTCCTGCGCCTGCAGTACATCGTCGCCTGGCTCTCACCACACTACAACCGGGTGATCGTGGCACGGGATGCGCGCGACTACGTCTGGCTCATGGCCCGTACGCCGCACATCTCCCGGCGCGATTACGCCGCGATGGTGGCGAAGGTGGCGGCCATGGGCTACCCGGTGAGCAAGCTGCGCAAGAGCCCGCAGCGCTGGCCGGAGCCGGGCGGGCCGCGTCCGTCCTTCGACTCGATCTGCCGCTGAGCGCAGCGCAAGCGGGGGCGTACCTGGAAGATTTGCGGCGCCTAGGGTAGCTTAGGCGCTCGAATCCTCCCTACGGGGTGTGCCGTGAAGAAGACATCGCTTGCATCGTTTGGGGTCTGCCTGCTCGCCGCCGGCGTGCTCGCCGGGTGCAGTTCACCGAACGCGGACTGGCAGAAGGCCTCGACGCAGGGCACTGTGGCCGCGTACCGCAGCTTCATCGAGCACCACCCCAACGATCCGCGCGTGCAACAGGCGCGCAACCGCATCGAATCGCTCCAGGACCAGCACGCCTGGCAGAGCGCCAAGAGCGCCGGCACCGTCGCGTCCTACCAGCAGTACCTCTCGCAGTACCCGAACGGGGCGTATACGGCCGAGGCACAAGGCGCGCTGACGAGCCTGAAGGAAGCTAGCGCCTGGCAAAGTGCCAAGAGTGCCGGGACGGTGGCCGCCTACGAGGCGTTCGTCAGCCAGTTCCCGAATGCGACCGAAGCGAGCAAGGCGCAGGCTGAAATCAACAAGCTGGCCGGCTTCCAGGTCGAACTCGGCCGCTACCGCACGGCCAGCGCGGCGAGCGCAGCGGCCAAACTGCTGAAGTCCCGCTTCGCCAGTCTGCTCACCCAGGTCCAGGTGATCGCACCATCCGGCGCGAACAAGCTGACGACCCTGCGCTCGCAGCAGATGAGCCATGCGGACGCACTCGCCGCCTGTGCGGCGCTGCGTCGGGCGCACCAGAGCTGCTCGGTGGTCAAAATCCAGGTGAAGTCTGGCGGACTGAGCCTCTCGGGGCTGTAGCCGATCCGGCCGCAGCCACCC
>JAPTUI010000181.1 GCA_028067895.1 Pseudomonadota bacterium
CAAGGCGCTGACGGCCGCCGATCTCGGTGAGTTTCAACGCATCCTGGCCGAGAGCGGTATTGGCGCTCCGGAAGATATTGAGCGCGCCGCGGAGGAGTCGCAGGGGTTGGGGCTCTTTGTGCGCTCCCTCGTCGGCCTCGATCGTCAGGCAGCCAAGGAGGCGATGGCGGGGTTTCTCGCTGGCAAGTCGCTCGGCGCCAACCAGATTGAGTTCGTGAACCTGATCGTGGATCACCTGACTGAACACGGTGTTCTAAATGTGGCAATGCGGTACGAGTCCCCGTTCACAGACTTGACGCCGCGCGGCCCGGACGAGCTCTTCAGCTCGGCACAGGTGGACGAGTTGCTCGCGGCAATCGGGCGGGTGCGCCAAGCGGCGACGGCGGCATAGCCACCTACGCCATGGTAAATTCAGCAGTGCACGGGACGCTCCTGCCAACTGAATTCGTCTCAGCGCTTGTATCTGCCTGCGGCCATTGCGGAGCAACCACGTGTGGGGCTGGGACTCCGTGATGGATCGGAGCGATCAAATGGCATAGATCAGAGGGTCGCGTAAACTGTCACCAAGCCTGGACCAAGAAAAGCAGGCCGGTCAATCACTTTGAGTGAAGTGCATCGAGATCATTAACAGGCTGATGAAAAACTCGGTGATCGAGGCATCTGATTCCCTGTGAACGCTTGTCGAGCAATCCCTTCGAAGTTGATATGCGCTGACGGACGACGACGTGGAGATTGAGCTAGTGCCGACGGAGGCGGGCGGGCGGAAGGGCGAACCCGAGTTGGATCGGCTGAGCAATATCCTGAAGACCTTCAACGAGCAGTTCGGCACCCTGTTTACCGATACCGATCGGGTGGCCAAACGCATTCGCGAGGACATTGCGCCGAAAGTCGCTGCAGATGCGGCCTACCAGAATGCCAAGGAGAACACGCCGCACACCGCGCGCATGGCGCATGACCGGGCGCTCGCCAAGGTGATGCAGCACCTGCTGACAGACGACACGCAGGTCTACACGCAGTTCGTCGAGAACGAATCGTTCAAGCGCTTCGTCGCCGACATGGTGTATGCGATCACCAACGCATAGGGCACGGGCCCCATTGAACTTGCGGTGCTGGCCTGAAGGCCGGGCAACTGAGCGGGTGGAGTGAGTCCCCCAGCAGTCCCGGATGGTCGGATGCGATCCGGCGGACCCGGGTTTGTGGCGTAAGCCTTTGAATTATTGGTCGGGGTGACAGGATTTGAACCTGCGACACCTACGTCCCGAACGTAGTGCTCTACCAGGCTGAGCTACACCCCGAGCGAAGGAACCTGCCGTCCGGTGGAGGCACTCGGTAGCAGGGCGGCGAAGTGTACTGAAGCGGCGTCCGCGCTTCAACGTAAATTCGTGAGCCTCGGCGCGCCGCTCAGGTGGTGTGTTCCACCGCAAAGTGCGCCAGCGCCGCGAGACCGCGTTTATAAGGCGTATCGGGCAGCGCCTTCAGCGATTCGAGCGCCTGATCGGCGGCCTCCTGGGCGAGGCGGGTGGCGTAGTCGAGCCCGCCGGTGGCTTCGATCGCCTCGATGATGGGTTCGAGCTCCGCGCCGCCTTGTTCGATGGCTTGGCGGATGACCGCGCGCTGCGCCTCGGTGCCCCTCCGCAGCGCATGGATCAGCGGCAGCGTCGGTTTGCCCTCGGCCAGATCGTCGCCCAGGTTCTTGCCGCGCTCGGCCGGATCGGAACGGTAATCGAGCACGTCATCAACCAGCTGATAGGCGGTGCCGAGGTGCCGCCCGTAGGCGGCGAGCGCCTGACGCAGCGGCTGCGGACCGCCGGCGAGCACGGCAGCGACTTCCCCGCCCGCTTCGAACAGTTTGGCCGTCTTGCGGTAGATGACCTCGAGGTAGCGCTGCTCGGTGGTCTCGGGGTCATGCGCGTTCATCAGCTGCATCACCTCGCCCTCGGCGATCACATTGGTCGCCTCGGCCATGACTTCCATCACCGGCTGCGAGGTGAGCGAGGCCATCATCTGGAAGGCGCGCGAGTAGACGAAATCCCCCACCAGCACGCTCGCCTGGTTGCCGAACACCTCGTTGGCCGTATAGCGCCCGCGGCGCAGCGAGGAGCCGTCGACCACATCATCGTGCAGCAGCGTCGCGGTGTGGATGAATTCGATGAACGCTGCCGCTTCGACATGCCCCGGCCGGTGCCCGCAGGCACGCCCGGCGAGCACCACGAGCAGCGGCCGCAGCCGCTTGCCGCCGCCGGAAATGATGTGCTCGGCGATCTGGTCGACCAGCGGCACTGCGCTTTTCAGGCGCTGGCGGATCACCTCATCGACGGCGGCCAGATCGGTCGCCACGAGTGCTCGGATTTCTTCAAGAGTCATTAGTGGGAAACTTTCGATTCAGCCGCGCATCCTAGCCGACCGGAGGGGAGGCCGCACGCACAAGCGTATGAAATACGCGGCCGCCCTCGGTGAGGCGACGGCCGGGGCCGATCGGTGTGCCGCGGGCCTTCGCGACGCCGTGTCCGGCTGAGCGCATCCAGGGTTTGACCGGGACGAATCGGCCCAGTAGAATGCCCGCCCTTTCGTCAAGTCCCTCGTTTCGGTTCAATAGCTTATGTACGCAGTGATCGCCACCGGTGGAAAGCAGTATCGCGTAACCCAGGACGGGGTGCTGCGCATCGAGAAATTGGACGCCGAGCCCGGTGCCACGGTCGAGTTCGACCAGGTACTGCTGGTCGGCGAGGGCGCCGAGATCAAGCTCGGCAAGCCGCTGCTCGCGGGTGGCAAGGTGACCGCCACCGTGGTACGCCACGGCAAGGGCCGCAAGGTCTCGGTGGTGAAGTTCAAACGGCGCGCGCACTACCTGCGTCAGAAGACCCACCGTCAGCACTTCACCGAGGTGAAGGTGACGGCCATCAGCGCGGGCTGACGCGCCCCCATTCGATCGGAAGACTGCAGAGATGGCACATAAAAAGGCAGGCGGCAGTACCAAGAACGGCCGCGAGTCCCATTCCAAACGGCTGGGCGTGAAGCGCTTCGGGGGCGAGCACGTCATCCCCGGCAACATCATCGTCCGTCAGCGCGGCACGCACATGCATGCCGGCGCGAACGTCGGCATCGGCGTCGATCACACCTTGTTCGCCAAGGTGGCCGGCACGGTGCTGTTCCAGCGCAAGGGTGCCGAGCAGCGCACCTTCGTCAGCGTGCTGCCCGAGACGGCGGCGACGCAAGCCTGAGGATCGGCGCCCGGCGCCGCCTCGCATCCCTGAACGCCCCGGCCTTCGCGCCGGGGTTTTCGTCTGGGCCACAGCCATGAAATTCGTTGACGAGGCGAAGCTCCGGGTCCAGGCCGGCAACGGCGGCCGCGGCAGCACCAGTTTCCGCCGGGAGAAGTTCGTTCCCTTCGGCGGTCCCGACGGCGGCGACGGCGGCCATGGCGGCAGCGTGTACCTGCGGGCTGCGGCCGGCATCAATACGCTCGTCGATTTTCGCATCGAGCGGCTCTGGCGCGCCCAGCACGGCGAGCCCGGCTCGAGCAACGACTGCACCGGCCGCAGCGGCGTGGATCTGTACGTCCCGGTGCCGATCGGTACCGTCGTACGCGATGCCGAGACCGGCGAGACCCTCGGCGATCTGACCCACGAAGGCGACGTGCTCGCCGTGGCCCGCGGCGGCAAGGGCGGCTGGGGCAATCAGCGCTTCAAGTCGAGCACCAACCGCTCGCCGCGTCAGTACGGTCCCGGGCTGCCGGGCGAGAAGCGTACGCTCGAGCTGGAGCTGAAAGTGCTGGCCGACGTGGGCTTGCTTGGACAGCCCAATGCCGGCAAGTCCACCCTCATCCGCGCGGTGTCGGCGGCCCGGCCGAAGGTGGCCGACTATCCGTTCACGACCCTCTACCCGAACCTCGGCGTGGTGTCCGTCGGTGAGCATCGCAGCTTCGTGATGGCCGACATTCCGGGCCTGATCGAAGGGGCGGCGGAGGGTGCAGGACTCGGGATCCGTTTCCTGAAGCATCTGCAGCGCACCCGGGTGCTCCTGCACATCCTCGACATCGCGCCGCCGGATCCGGCAGCCGATCCGGTCGCCGATGCGCGCGCAATCGTCGCGGAGCTGAAGAAGTTCAGCCCCGAGCTGGCCGCCAAGCCGCGCTGGCTGGTGCTGAACAAGTCCGACCTGCTGCCCGAGCCCGAAGCCGAGCAGCGGGCACGCGAGATCGTGCGCCGCCTGCGCTACCGCGGCCCGAAGTTCCTGATCTCCGGGGCGACTGGGCAGGGCACGCGCGCGCTGTGCGAGGCGGTGATGAGGTTTCTGGAGGAACAGGCTGCCGCGGACCGCGCAGCACAGGCCGATGAGGCCGGCGGTGAGCCGGCCTGAGCCGAAGCGCAGCACTGGAATCGACGGCGGGACGGTCCGCGGCCTGAGCCGCGGCCGTCCGCCAGCTCACGGCATCGAGCGGATGCGCGCGGCCAGGTGGCTCTTGTGACGAGCCGCCTTGTTGCGGTGGATGATGCGCTTGTTGACCAGGCTGTCGATGACCGGCACGGCGGTCTGGTAGCTGGTCTGCGCGGCAGTCTTGTCGCCGCCGGCAATGGCGGCGGTCACATTGCGCACGGCCGTGCGCATGCGCGAGCGCAGCGCAATGTTGCGCGCGCGGTGTTCTTCGGCTTGGCGGGCCGCTTTTTCGGCGGACTTCGTGTTGGCCACAATCGCTCCGTATCACTCGGGACCCCGAACTCGGGGGGCCGATAGTCTGCGGATGCGCCTGTCCGTTGTCAACGCCGCTGCGGCCCGATCGGGGTGCGCGTGCCCCTGCCCCGGCGGACGGATTGCGGTATTCTTACACCCTTTTGTGCGGGAGTGACGGCTCGGGCGGCCGATGGAGCTGATTCGCGGACTCAATGGCTTAGGCGAGCATCGGCGCGGCTGCGTCGTCACGATCGGGACGTTCGATGGCATCCATCTTGGGCATCAGGCGCTGCTCGAGCGTGTCGCAGCGCATGCCCGGCGGCTCGGCCGTCCCTCGATGGTGCTCACGTTC
>JAPTUI010000276.1 GCA_028067895.1 Pseudomonadota bacterium
ACGCCGCGCAGCGCGGCCGCCGCGTTGGTCGAGGCGGTCGAGGAACTCGATCCTCGGCTGCTTCAGGAACTGGAGCGGGCGGTCGCGGCCCGCCGGAGCCCTCCCGATGGAACGTGAAACGCTGCTTACGATGCTGCTGATGATCTTCGGCGGCTGTGCCCTGCAGGCGCTCGCGCACTGGCCGGCGCAGTTGCCGGTCGGGGCGGACACCGAGACGCTCGAGCAGGTCGCGTGGTTCAAAGTCTGTCTACCGGCGCTGCCGATCCTGCCCCTCGGGGCGTGGCTGGCGGGCTGGGCGCTCACCCAGCCCGACCCGGTGCGCACGCCCCTCGACCCGTTCGTGGTGGTGGCCCTGTGGCTGCCGTTCGGACTGCTGTTCCTGCGCGCGCTGCTGCGGGCCGGCTGGGCGCTGGTGCGCGAGCCGCCCGAGTGCGGGGTCTCGACCGTGGGGTTCATGACGCCCCGCGTGCTGTTCTCGCCCTTTCTCGCCCGGCGGCTCGAAGAGCCGCTGATCCGCGCCGCGCTCGCCCACGAGCGCGCGCACGGCCGGCACCGTGATCCGCTGCGCATCTGGGTGGCGCAGCTGATCACGGATCTGCAGTGGCCGTGGCCCCAGGCGCGGCGGCGGCTGGACAACTGGCTCGAGGCGCTCGAGTGGCTGCGCGACGAGGAGGCGCGCCGCAGTGGGACCGACGGGTCTGATCTGGCTGCCGCCGTGCTGGCGTCGGTCCGGTTCCTGGGGGCGCTTCCGGCCCGCGAGCGGACGCTGCTGCCGGGGACGCAACTGGCGCATGCGCGCCTGATCGGCGATGGGGAGAGTCTGCAGCGGCGCATCGAGCGGCTGCTCGCGCCCCTGCCCCGCGGCGGACGGGCCGTGGTGCGCCGGATGCTCGGGATTCCGGGGCGAGCGGCGCTCTGGCTGCCGCTGCTCACCGTCATGCTCGCCCTCGGCGTGCTCCTCGGTGCCGCCGCCCTGGGGCCGCTGCTGGGGCTGACGGTCTGAGGCGCAGTCGGCGCCGCTCCTGGCAGCGCAACGGTCGGCTCGCGAGGCCCCGCCCTGCGGCGAGCGTGCGCTAGAGCGGCTCGCCGCCGGCGGCCGCAGCGGTCCGGGCGGTTTCATCCGCGCCGCCGAAGAAGCGCTGGTAGAGCACGATGTACAGCGCCTGCAGCGCCGCGGCGATCATGAAGGGTGCGGTGAACTCGCCGCGATGGATGAGCCAGCCGCCGAGGACCGGACCGATCGCGCGCGGAATCTGCATGGAGAGATTCTGTACGCTCGCGGCCGTACCGCGCCGCTCGGCGCGGGTCAGTCCGGCCGCCACCGCCTGGCGAACGCCGGCCGTGCCGCGGTTGAACAGGCCGCGTGCGGCATACAGAGCCGCGGCGAGACCGAAGTCCGGTGAGAACGGGATGCAGAGCATCAGCGCGAGTCCCACCAGGCGCATCGCCGTCACGGCGCGTACGGTGCCGATGCGCCGGCTGAGCCAGTGCGCCAGGACCGCCCCCAGTGTCGCCAGTGCGAAGCTCGCGGCCAGCGCCGGTCCGATGACCGCCGGCCCCTCCCCGAAGCGACGCAGGAACCAGTAGGCGATCAGCGGTGCGATGATGCCGATCGCCAGTCCGTTGACGGCGTTGGTGAGCGCGAGCTTGCGGATGCGGCGGTTCTCATCGCGCTTGATCTGCGCCTCGAGGTGCTCCTCGGGGGCCGCGACCGGCACGGCGGGCGGCGCCTCGCGCGTCCAGCCGATCAGCGCCAGCGAGGCGAGCGAGCCGAGCAACGGCAGGGTGAAGAGGATGCGGAAGCTGGTCAGGTCGTGATAGCCGAAGCCGAGCAGCGGGGGCACGCCGACGAGCAGCGCGCCCGCACCCATCCCTACGAACCCCAGCGTCGCGTTGAAGGACAGGGCGCGACGGCGCGCCTCGCCGTCGACCTCGCGGGCGAGCCAGGCTTGCTCGACGGGCGAGAACGGGCCGGCTGCACCGTTGGCGCCGCGTCCGAAGCCGGCGAGGGTGGCGGCCGCGATCAGTACCGCTTCATTGGGTGAGACGATGGCAGCCAGTGCCGCGGCAGCCGCCGCGAACTCATAAATGATGAGCAGCCGGCGCCGGCTCACCCGGTCGCTCAACGGGCCGATGAACAGCGTCAGCAGCGCCCCGAACGCGAGGCCGGCCATGAGCACCAGGCCGATCGCCGCGCCGCTGAAACCCAGCGCATGCAGATACAGGCTGAAGCTCGCCACCGTCGCACCCTGGCCGATGCTGCGGACCGCGCGGGCGGAGAGCAGGCAGCGAACGTTGTGGGGAAGGCGCTGGGGCACCGGGTCGCATCCAAGCCGGGGCCGGGCAGTATCGGGTCAGCACGCGCGCCGGTGCAACCCTTGCGCCCCGTCGCCGGGCGGATCAGGCGAGCAGTTCGGCGCGATGCTGACGCAGGCGTTGCAGCCAGGGCTCGAAGTCCGTCGGCGACATGGCCTTGGCGAGCAGCCAGCCCTGCGCCAGCGTGCAGCCGTACCGGCGCACGAGTTGCCAGTCCTGCAGGGACTCGACGCCTTCGGCGACAGTCTCCAGCCCGAGCTCGTTCGCCATGTCGAGCGCCGAGCGCAGGATGACCTGAAGACTCTCGCGATCCGCGGCGCCGTGCACGAAGCTGCGGTCGATCTTCAGTTCGGTGAACGGGATGCGGGCCAGCTGCTGCATGGAGGAGAAGCCGGTGCCGTAGTCATCCAGCGACAGCCGGAAGCCGCGCAACCGCAGCCGCGTCAGCACCCCGAGCGCGACGGCCAGTTCGCGCAGCAGTGTGCTCTCGGTCACCTCGAGCACCACCTGTTCGGCACGCAGGCCGTGCTTGCGCTGCAGGTCGGAGATCTCCTGCACGAGTTCGCCCCGATCGAGCAGCAGCGGGGAGATGTTCACCGCGATCGACAGGTCCAGTCCCTGATGCGCCCACTGCGCGGTCTGCGCCATGGCGAGGTCCATCACCCGCAGCGTCAGGGCGTGAATCAGACCATGCTGTTCGGCCACCGGGATGAAGGCGTCCGGGGGGATCCAGCCGCGGGTCGGATGGTGCCAGCGGGCGAGTGCCTCCACGCCCCGCACATTGCACGTGCCGATCTCCACCTGCGGATGATAGAAGGCCGTGATTTCGCCGCGCTCGAGGGCACCCTGCAGCTCCTGGGGATCGACCGGCGCGGTGTTGCGCGGATCGCGCGCCGGCGTATTGCCCGGCTGGCGCTGCAGGAGGGTGCCGAGCCCCTCCTGCGTCAGCGGCTTCGGCAGGCTGCCGAGGATGCGCAGCCCGAGCGCCGTGCCCATGTCTTCGACGGAATGGCGCAGCGAGCTCTCGCGTGAGGAGGCGACGATCACCGGGGAGCGCAGCCGCCGTGCCGAGAGCTCCGCCAGCAGCTCCGGCCCGTCCATGTTCGGCATCTCCAGATCGACGATCACCAGATCGGGCGGCGCCGGCAGCGCATCGAGCAACGCGAGCGCGGCCACCCCGTCCTCGGCCTGGTGGATCTGGCTGATGCGCATCTCCCGGCACAGCGCCGCGCCAATGCTCCGTTGGACGCCGCTGTCGTCGACAATCAGCACTGAATCGATGGCGTGCAGCGCAGCGGTTGCAGACATAGTCGCGATGAACCCCTAAGCCGCCCATCCGGCTGGGGGCGACATTCGTCTCATCCCCTGTATCGACGGGTCTGGTCCGAGACTTGAGTCGCATTGGGCCGCACGAGTGTGACGCCCGTCTCAGTGCGGTGGTGGAATCCACCAAGACCGGCCGGGGTCGCGCCGGTCGTTGCGTCCGGCAGCCTTCGTGGATAGACTTGCCGTCCCTCGAGGGATGGGCGGTTAGCTCAGCGGTAGAGCACTGCTTTCACACGGCAGGGGCCACTGGTTCGATCCCAGTACCGCCCACCAATAAAAACAAGTACTTAGCGCATCGCGTCCGTAACGCAGTACGGCAAACGTACGGCCTGACCCGCTGCGGAAAGCGGTAGCCACGCGTGGTCTTGGGTGCCGGCGTCCGGAATCCCCGTGGCTGACGTTTCGGCTCCCTCCAAACCGATAGAACCGCAGCTCGCGCAGCTCTGATGCGACGCGCTCTCGGCCTCGTGGGGCCCACGGCGAACCAGGAGTTGAGTGCACTGCGGCATGGCCTGGCCACCACTCCAGTGCGCTCGCGCAGAGTGGAGTCGGAAAATCGTGTTCGTCAGCTCCACCCTGCTGATATGAAATGGCCTGTCAAGTACCTGGCCCCATTGTCGCGAACGACAATCCATTTTTTGCGCAGGTATGGAGGGAAGAGCGCGACCAATAGCGGCGGAATCGCAAAGGCACCAAGGAAGAGGAGCCCATCGAGCTCGGCGCACGCGAATAGCCCTCGCCAGCCGGGGCGGAAATCACCCGGAATTCGTCCCAGCGATTTGCGGAAAGAAAGTCCTCAGTTCAGGAATTGTGGAATTGCGGCTGCAGACGCCAGTCATGCTCTATGAGCAGCTCCGGCGCCATAGTTATGGAGCGTTGATACATCCTCCAATACCGCATCGATTCCAGTATGCAAGATGTTCATCACTTCATGTGCATGAAAGGCCCGACGCCGTCGCTTCGTTCCCTGTGCTCTGAGTATGTCCATGTCCACCAGCACGGCGACGGCGCCATTGGCGGCCGGGAACGAAACATTCAGCCGTTCAACCAGCGCATTGACAGTGACAACAGGCTGGCCGAGCAGGAGCTCGGCAAGGCGCCACACCGCGGCATCCTTGCGGATGCGGCGCTCCTGGAGGCGTTCGCGCCACTGGTCGGCTGTGATTCGCAGCTCGCGCAAGAGATGCACCGTGTGGCGACAAGCGGCTATCGTACATTCAAGAAACAGCCGTACCCAGTCGGACCAGCGCAATTTCATCTGCGCCGCGAGCAGGGCGTCGTAATATTCCCGCTGTCGGAGCTTGAGGAAGGTTGCCAGATGGATGGGCGGATCCCCGTCTGCGAGGAACATCAGGGGAAGCAGGAGCCGGCCCATTCGGCCGTTGCCGTCGACGAACGGGTGGATGGCCTCAAAGTGAGCGTGAACGATCGGAGCGCGGGCGAGTACACCGATACTGAGATGACTCTTAGGATCAGATTCATTGCGGATGAGTCGATCGAGTCCAGCCATCAGTCGAGGTACTTCCGAGGGCGGCGCCGGGATGAAGCGGGCATTCTCCATCTTCAGCCCGCCGATGTAATTCTGTACCTCGCGAAGCTTCCCAGGGAGCGCGCGCGAGTCTCCGGTCATGAGCCGCCTGTGCAGCTCGCACATAAGGCGGGTGTTCAGCGCATCAATTCCCTTTGTCCTCACCTCAGCGATGCCCAGCATGTACGCATGAAGATAGTTCAGGGTCTGGTCGGCGTCTGCATCTGACACCGCGTCGGCTGTTCCGGCCTCTATCTCATGCAACAGCAGCTCGTCGAACTGGGTGTGTGTCCCTTCGATCTGGCTGCTATCCACGGCCTCCCGCCGGTTGAGCATGTGTATGAGCGGCTCCGCGTAATGCGGGGCCGCAGTGATGGCATCGGCGAGCACCTGAATCTCGCGGTGTGCCAGCGGCAGGAGCGGTGAGTCGATAGGAAAGAACACCGGGTCGGGCGGAACCACGGCATGGCACCCGGAGTGCCCCGGGACAGGTACGGCCGAGGCTCTAAGAGACGGGTGCAAATCAGACTTCTTCATCTCGGAGAAGCCTTTAGTAGCGGTATGATAATTTAAGGATACGACAATCATCCTTTAATAATCAAGCCGTCATTGAGGCTTCTGCGTCGCAGGTTCTCGTGATGGGTCGCGGCCATGACCGGCCTTCTACCTCTCAACTCGTGGTCTTATCGCGCACTAGAGCGCCATTCGCTGAGGGAGATCCCGCTTCACACGGCAGGGACCACTGATTCGATCCCAATACCGCCCACCATCATTCAATTTTCCCAGGTGGTGAGCTACTCGCCCGCAGGTCAGCAGATGCGCCACCACGGCACGGCCAGAACGCGCTTCGTTAGCGGAAACGTCTCCGTGCCTCCATGCAACAGCAGAGCGCCGTCCGTGATATCGGCATATTCGTCCAGGAATGACTCAAGTCCGCGGGCATCTGCTGGACCTACGCGTGTTGCCGCCTTCACTTCAATGGGGATCGTCCGGGAGGGGGTCTCGATGACCAGATCGACTTCCTCGCCCGCAGCCGTTCTCCAGTAGAGCACCTCCGGCCGGCGAGCCTGAGTGTCACGCCATGCGAGCAAGTCCATGAGCACGAGATTCTCGAGGTGCGCACCGCGCGGCTGCAATTCGCCGGCCAGATGCAGCGCGAGAGCCGTATCGCACCAGTAGAGCTTCGGGGCCTTGATGAGTCGCTTGGTGCGATTCACTGCAAAGGCTGGCAGGCGTATCGCCTGAAAGCTTGTCTCCATGAGGCTCAGAAATCGATGAACTTGGGGTTGGCTGATGCCCACATCGCGTCCGAGCTCGGTCTGGTTGAGCAGTCCGCCGATGCGCAGGCAGGCAGCGCGCATCAATCGGCGAAAGTCCACGAGGTTCTCGACCGCACGTAGCGCCTGCAAGTCGCGTTCGAGGTAAGTTTGAACGTACCCGGAAAACCAACTGGCACGTGCGTCGTCATCGGACATGTCATGAGCGGGCACCGGAAAACCGCCGAGCCGGACGGCAGCCTGCCAGTTCTCCTGTGGCCCAGCATGCGCATCGATCACGTCGCGCCATCGGGCGGATGGGGCGGAAATGAGCTCGTTCCAGAGACCGGCACGGCCAAACCCGAGCCTCTCACGCCGGGTAAACGGCCATAGGGTGACGTATAGGGCGCGGCCCGCCAGCGTCTCGCCGATCTGCTCCATCATCAAAAGGTTCGCGGAACCGGTGAGAACGAAGCGACCGGGCCTGCGCTTCGGGTCGCGGTCTACGGCCCGCTTCACCGCGATCATCAGATCCCGGACTCTTTGGACTTCATCGATGATGAGCGAGGGGGCGCGCTCGACCACGGCTTCGGGGTCTGCCGCCGCTTGGGCACGCAGGTCAAAATCATCGAGCGTCAGGTAGGGCCGCCCTGCAAGCTGCGGCAGCGATCGCACGAGCGTCGTCTTACCGGTTTGACGTGCCCCAAGCACCACGACCACCGGGGAGACACGCAGGGCGTGCTGGATGGCTGAGGCGGCAGCCCGCGGGAGAATCTCTGAATTCGATTCCATCAGAGTATGATAATCATACATTCCCAGAATGCAATGCCGCGCCCAGGAACGGTGGGTTCCCGATGCCCCGCCACTTCCGCGTCAACGCTCATGATCTCGGCACACTCCAAACAGACCGGGAAAGTTGCACGCTCTACTCCCACTTCACACGGCAGCGGCCTCTGGTTCGATTCCAGCACCGTCCGCCATTAGAAAATATTTTAGAATCAATCGCTTGGTGGCACTTCTTGAGGGGCCTGCAGACTATACTTTCCGTGCTCTTTTGCAGTTGCGGTACGGGTTACGGAAGCGGTCCGGTCCTGTCAGATCAGCGAGCTCGACCTACCGGACCCGGCGGGCATACTGCTTCCATGGACTGGGGAGCTCGCATTACGACGGACCCGGCGATATGCCACGGCACCGCTTGCATCAAGGGCCCCCGCATCATGGCGTCCGTGGTGTTGAATAACCTTGCGGCCGGCGAATCCGTGGACGAGACCTTGAGCCTGTACCCGACTCTACGCCGGGAAGACGTGACCGCTGTGATGGCTTATGCCGCGGACCTGCTGCGCGAGCGCGTCGTACTGACCACCGCGGCGTGAAATTCAAACTGGACGAGAATCTCTCGCCATCCCTGGCGGCCCTGTATTAAGCCGCCGGGCACGATGCTCATTCGGTAAGCCAGCAGGCCCTTGGTGGTCAGCCTGACGAGCGCGTCGTTGAAGTGTGCAGCCACGAAACGCGGGTCCTCGTCACGCTGGATCTGGATTTTTCCAACATCCTCGCGTACCCGCCCGACAGGTTCTCAGGCATTGTCGTGCTTCGGCTCGCCGACCAAGCCCACATCACGGTACAAGCCGCCATCGAGCGCGTCTTGCAATTACTGCCGAACGAACCGGTCGTCGGCACCCTGTGGATCGTCGAACATCGCCGCATCCGCATCAGGACATAACCTCGAGCTCTCCCGTGGACTGAACATGGATGTCGGTCGTTAAGCGGCTTCCAAGGAGGGGAACGAGGTCGGCGCGCTTCTGGCCGATGTGCGGTCACCTCAGAAGGTCGATGAGTTGCCGGGCGGGCTCGACGTGCGGTGTCCGTTGCAGCGCGCCCCGCGTGGGGTCTCAATGGGGGCATCTGCCGCCGCCCCGCACTTCGAAAGCACAGAGCCGCCCTCGAAGGCATGATCACGATCCCTTCCGCCTGATCAAGGCTCACCCGTACGTGCCGCAGGGCAGCGCTGCAACATCACGTTGGCGGTAGCCCTCGTCTTACTCTAGAGCTTGCGCGCACCTCCGACGAGGCGCCGATTGGAATCCTGGACATCTCGCGGGTGCAGCGGGCGCGACCGCCCCTACACCGCTGCACATAGAGGTTTACCGGCCGCCACTGCCGGTCTTGCAACTTGATCCCCATCACGGTGTATCCGGGGCCACTCGTTGTGGTGGGCAAACGGAGGTTCCCCACGCTTCAGGTGCCGAACGGCTTCAAGCACCCATCGGTTCAATATGCACCCTGGGTGACTCCTTCTCCGCGTCGTTCTTGCGGAAATACGAAAACACCGCGCAGAGCAGCGCGACACCCACGAGCGTCATCATTACCACGTGCAGCCCGTCCATGAACGCGGGCTTGCTGGACAGCGCCAGTGCTTGCCGATCCTCGCCGGCTCCGCCTTTGTGTGCGGCGGAATGAGCGCCGCTGACGGCCAGAAACAACATGCCGGAGATGTCGATTCCGAGGATGACGCCCAGGGAGCGCATCATGTTGAGAAATCCACCGGTCATGCCGAGCTTGTCGCGTGGAGTCGCCGCCATCGTGGCGCGGTTGTTCGCAGGCGTGAACATGCCCAGACCCGCGCCGAGAATGAGCATCTCGATCACGAGTGGCACGGGTCCCGTGGTGCTCTTGGCGAAGACGAGAGACAGTGACCCCAAGGCCAGCAACAGAGAGCCGCCGACCAGAAACTTGCGCGAACCCAGCCGATCGGCGGCGCGGCCCGCGAACGGCGCGAGCAACGCCATGGACAACGGGATTGCCGTAAGCATGATGCCCGTGCGCGCCGCGCTGTAGTCGAGGACCTCCTCGAAATAGAATGGCAGCAGGAACAGAACGGCAAACAGCACATAGTACGCGAGGAACGCCGTGATATTTCCCGCCGCAATCGTGTACCTGCGAAACAGCGAGGGATCTATGGTCGGGTGCTTCACGAGACGTTCGGTAATCACGAACGCCGCGATGCACACGACGCCGAGCAGCAGGTGGGACAGGATCAGTGGTGAGGCCCAGCCAGCCGATCCCGCTTTGTTGACGGCCAGCACGAGCGCCATCAGTCCGACGGTGAGCAGGACGCTGCCCAGATAGTCGAGTTTGACGTCCCGGCGGCGCCGATGATGCCGAGGTAGGATGTAATGCGCCGCAACGGCACCAACGATTCCGATCGGGACGTTGACGAAGAAAATGAAGCGCCAGCCCGCGAAGGTGATGAGCATTGCACCGACGAACGGTCCGAGCGCCATCGCCGTCCCTTGAACCGCGGCTTGAGCGCCCAGGGCACGGCCGAGTTCCCGGCTGCGAAATACCTGCGTGATGAGCGCAACTGAATTGGCCTGCAATAACGCAGCCCCGATGGCCTGCAGCGCGCGGGCAACGACCAGAGTAACGATGCCCGGAGCGAAGCCGCATAGCGCGGATCCTACGATGAATACGCCGAAGCCTATGTTGTACAGGAGGCTTCGGCCAAAGATGTCGGCGAGCCGACCCACGATCGGTAGCGCCAGGGCCAGCACGATCATGTACGCCATGGCGACCCACTCGACAGCGGCGAGGGTCGAGCCGAACTCATGCTTGATCGTCGGCAGGGCGATATTGACGATGGTCACGTCGAGCGCAGACATCGTCGCGCCGAGCAACACGACCGTGAGCACTGCCCATTGCCACTTGTCGCGCGCGATGAGCCCACGTCTGTCGGAGTATTTGTGGAAAAGGCGGGACGCGATTCGCGCGTGCGCCGGGCGTGACCTGCGGGTCATCTGGTTCTTTGAGTTCTTCGCGGAGTCACCAGCGGGAGCGGAATCGTGGCTGTCTTGCGGTGGCGCAGCCACATCGTGTGTGAAATTCGCGTCAGTGCCGGGTCGGTGCGTATCAGACGAGGCGTTGATCGGGCTGTCGGTTTTGGCCGCAATGCGGCGGTTCATCGAGTCGCACCGGCATGAGCTGCAGGCCGATGGCACGCACAGTCGCAGGTGCTGCCGATCGAGCGGGTGCGAACGGGTTGCGGCGCCTGCGCGAGGGTGGGCAGTTCGATACGGCTGACGCTTTCATTTCTACTCATGAACCTTCCTCGAGAATGCATCGCGCGTTGAAATTGTACATGGCATGCATGACATGCGGTAGGGCGATGCCTGGAAATGTCCGGGAAAAAACCCCGCTGCAGCAATCAATCTCCAACACCAGGCGCCGGCTATGATCGGGAGTGCATGACGCATTGACTGCTGGTGCATATCTTCGTGTCGCGAGGGTGGCGTCCGGTGTGCGATCGAACTGCGTCGTAGATTCCACGGTGGCCGATCGACGCGGGGAGGTCTGGGGTGAGGATTCCGTGGTGCCCGCGGAATGCGCGGGAGCGGTGCGTGTTCGGCACGCGATAGGATGTCGATGGGTCAAGTTCATCGGTGCGGTGAGCCTGACTGCTCTGCGCGGAGCTGCGAACTCGATCAGCAGAAGATCAAGGGCGTGGCCTCAATCCCCGGGTGTCGGCGTCACTGAGGTCCGTTGAGGATGAGCGGAGTCCGAGGCGGACCTTGGGCGGAACCTGATACCGCTGTTCGCGACATAGATCGACCCGCAGAGGTCAACGGAAGTATCAGTACAGATCTCAGGTGCCGATCCCGCGCCGGGAGCAATCCGCGTCACCTTTCCGTACCGACCTGTGCTGTGGTGCCACGAGGTGCCGGGCTTGACGTCGCAGTATTCAATCTGGAAAAATATTCCATGACGTGAAAAATATTTCCAAATTGCCGGCGCAACCGCGGCAATGGGGTGGGGTAGCGCGCATAGCCAGTCCGGGGGCGGGGCATGTCAAGGTGCGAGGCATCGCTCGAAGTCCGTGGCGACGAGAGTCGGGCCTTGAATGCACGCGGCCGATCTGGGGAGGCACGGCGGATCTGGGCGGGAATGTCCTCGCACCCCAGGCCGGCCGGGGCATAGCGATCGAAGGCGCGCTGAATCAATTGGCTTGGTCATACATTCAGAGAACGCATATGGCGTACATCACATCTTTCCCTGCGGTTTCGGCTCAGGTAGGTCGTAGGCCCTCCTCGCCGGTCGGGCGGATTCGCAAACTGGCGGGATCTGGTGCTCGCAGCGCCGCCGCCTTCATCCTGCTGCAGGCACTGCTTTGGCTTGGAATTGTCTTCGCTCCGGCGGCCAGCGCCGCTGGGGTCCTTGCGCCGACCCCGCCGATGGGATGGAACGACTGGGCCCACTATCAGTGCCGCATCGATTCCAACGTGATCCTGGGCAATGCTCGTGCGCTCGTAAAAACCGGTCTTGCCGCTCGCGGCTACGATACGGTCACCATCGACGATTGTTGGATGCGCAAGCAGCGCGACAGCAACGGGAACCTGCAGGCCAATCTGCACAAGTTTCCGCAGGGCATGCATGCCGTCGCCAATAGCATCCACGCGCTCGGGTTGAAGTTCGGCATTTACGAGGATGCCGGCTATGCGACCTGCGGTGGCTTCGCCGGCAGCGGCGTCCCGAACGGTGGTGGCGCAGCGCATTTCCTGGCGGATGCGCGTCTGTTCGCAAGATCGGACGTCGATTACCTGAAATTGGATGGCTGCAACGTTTATACCGCCAAGGGAGAGTCAGCCATTGCGGCGTATCGGGCGGCCTATAAGGCCGAAAGCGAGGCGCTGAAGCAGGTGGGCCGGCCGATCATCTTTTCCGAGTCCGCGCCGGCCTATTTTCAGGGAACGCCGCAGTGGTATGACGTGCTCAGCTGGGTGCGTGGTTATGGGCAGCTCTGGCGCGAGGGCTCGGACATCGAGATTTTCGACCCCCATCGGCCGAATCGTTCGCGCTGGGCGAGCGTCATGTGGAATTACGAGTACAACCTGCAGCTCGGCCGGTTCCAGAGGCCCGGCAACTGGAACGATTCGGACTTCATCATCGGCGGTGATCGGGGTATGACGCTCGCTGAATCGCGCAGCCAGCTGGCGCTCTGGTCGATGATGTCCGCACCGCTGATTCTCAGCTCGAACCTGAATAAGCTTTCCGCGGCTAGCATCCGCATCCTCGGCAACAGGGCGGTTCTCGCCGTCGATCAGGATCCGCTGGGTCAGATGGCGACGCTGCTGCGGCGCACCCCGGCCGAGGATGTGCTGATGAAGCCGCTGAGTGGTGGCCGGTACGCTGTTGCGGTCCTCAACCGCAGCGAGCACCCCCTGTATGTGGCGCTGCACCCGCGTGCGCTCGGCTTCTCCGGTGGCGCCTGCCGATTCGAGAGCGTTGCGCTCTGGACTGGCTCGCGCCGTACGGGTGCGCAGGACCTCGTGGCACACATCGGGGTGCATGACACGCAGATCTGGACCATTCGGCCGACTGCCGCTTGCGGTGTTCCGCAGCGCATGGGTGTCATTACCCGCATCCGTCCGAACGTTGCACCTCACGATCGCACGGCAATGGCATATACCCGCTGCCTTTCGGCGCCTGGCTCAGTCGGTGAGTGCATAGGGTCAGGCGCGCAGAGCTGGCAAGTCCTGCCGAATGGCGCACTGCGTTCTGGCGGACGATGCCTTGCCCAGGTCGGCCACAGTGCCCGCCTCAGCGCGTGCGTCACGAGTGCACTGCAGCGGTGGCGCTATACGCTGCTGGGCAACCTCGTCAACCAGAGCACGCATCAGTGCCTGACCGGGGGTGCGAGCGGTGCTCTGACCGTGCAGGCCTGCGGGCACAACCTGGCATCGCAGATCTGGAGCGTGCCGGCTGCCATGGATGCAGGTCGGGCCTTGCGGTGACCGCGATGCGTTCAATTGAAGTCCGGGTTGGGGCAGCCGTCGAGTGCTGCCCGGCTCGGGCCTCGCACGGAGAAGGCGGGACGGCCGCCTCCCGGGCGCGCACTGCGTGCGGGCATTCCGAGTGGGCGGCCGGGAGAAGACGATGAATTCAACCCCCTCAGGGACCGACCGGCGGGCGCTCGCGCTCATGGCGGGACTGTTCGCACTGTTCGGCTGTGTGACCTGGCTGAACGGTGTGCTGATCCCGTTCCTGAAATTGGTGTGCGAGCTCGACACCTTCGAGGCGCTGCTCGTTGCCTTCGCGTTCTACATCGCCTACTTCGTGATGGCGATTCCCTCGGCCCGTGTCCTGGCGATCACCGGCTACAAGAGAGGCATGGCGCTCGGACTGGCCGTGATGGCCGTGGGCACAGCGGTCTTCGTGCCCGCGGCGCTGCTGCGCTCGTACGGCATATTCCTGACCGGGTTGTTCGTGCAGGGCACCGGGCTGTGCCTGCTGCAGACGGCCGCAAATCCGTATGTGATCATTCTCGGGCCGCACGAAAGTGCAGCGCGGCGCGTGTCGATCATGGGCGTGTGCAACAAGCTCGCCGGCGTGATCAGTCCGATGCTGCTCGGCGCGGTGGTGTTCGTCGGATTCGGGCATCTGCAGCATGCGGCGCGCGGCACGCTGGGCGCCGCGGAGCTCAACCAGCTGGCGCACCGGCTCATTCCGCCCTACCTTGCTCTGGCCGTCGGCCTGCTGATCCTGGCATTTGCGATCGGGCGCTCCGGCCTGCCCGAGCCGAAGGAGCCGCCGGCGGAGCTCGATCAGAGTGAGCGTCGGCAGGGCTTTCGCTGGTCGCATCACCCATTGCTGCTGTTTGGGTTCTGGGCGCTGTTCTTTGAGATGGCCGTCGAGGTGATTGCCGGCGATACCATCGTTCTTTACGGACAAGCCCTGCACTTTCCGATCGAGACGGCACGCTTCTTCGCCAGTCTCACGCTCGGAGCGATGGTGCTCGGTTACCTGCTCGGCATCGTGCTCGTGCCTAAGCGCATGAGCCAGGAGCGAGCGCTCGCCTGGTCCGCCGCACTCGGGATCTTACTGACGATCGGAATCACCGTGACGCACGGCATGCCCAGCATTCTGTTCGTGGCATCGCTCGGCTTTGCCAATGCGCTCCTGTGGCCGGCTATTTTCCCCCTGGCGCTCACCGGGCTCAGCGAGCACACCAAGACCGGTGCGGCGATCATGATCATGGCCATCATCGGCGGTGCCGTAGTGCCGCCAGCGTACGGTCTGCTTGCGCGCGTCATCGGCAATCAACTGGCGTATATTTCGCTCGTACCTATGTATGCAGTCATCCTGAGTTACGCGCTGTTTGCGCAGAAGCGTATCAGCACGAGCCGCGCACGGATTGGAGCGCTGTCATGAGTCCCCAAACAAGAAATTCCAATGGGCCGGCCGCCGCCGCCAGGGCAGAATCGGGCGATCGCGATGCGCCCGGCGATCTGCTCGGGCGGGTCCGCGCCGATATCGGTCATCTGTCCAAGGCGTTCGGCCGGATCGGCAGTTACCTGGTGGCTGATCCGGATTCATTCATGCACGCGCCGCTGCGAACCATTGCGGCCGGGGCTGGCGTCAGCGAGCCGAGCATCGTGCGCTACTGCAAGCACTATGGCTGCAAGGGCGTTCCGGAGTTTCGTATCGAGCTGGCGAAGGCCTTGGCGCGCGAGCTGCCGGATTTCAGGCTCAATCTGATTGCACCCAGCGTCTCGGATCGCGAGCAGGTCAACGTCAACAAAAAGCGTTCGATCGCGCGTTATGCGGCCGGGCTGATTGAGCGGGAGCGCTCGATCATCATCGATTCGGGATCGACGCTGCGCATGTTCGCGACGCAGCTGGGGGAGGCTCGTGGACTTTCGATTCTCACCGCCGATCTGGAGGTGGTGAATCTGCTGCGTCATTACAAGCAGCATGAGGTGATCGTTCCTGCCGGTACGGTTCGTTACGACACGATGGTGATCGGCGGACGGTTTCTCGAGCGGTTCCTCACGGAGTTACATTTCGATACCTTCTTCCTCGGCGCCGATGCCATCGATTTGCGTCTCGGCTTGAGTACCTTCAACGAGGAGGAGGCGCAGAAAAATGCGGCCATGATCCGCGCGAGCGACCGTGTCGTGGTGCTCGCGGATTCTTCGAAATTCGGTACGCCGAGTCTGCATCGAATCTGCGACATCCGCAAAGTCCACATGATCGTGACGGACACTGACGCAGATCCTGCGGCGGTGGAACAGATTGAGGAACTCGGGGTCGCAGTGCATTGCGTCGATCCCCGGACTGCAATCCGAGCCACGGGGCGGCGTAAGGCACGTAGATAAGGCAGGCGAGGATTCAGAGCATGTTCCAAGGCAGGCAGGGCGGTCCGTCTACGGTGCCGCCGGATGATTCCCAGACGCACAAGGAGATCCTGCATCAGCCGGCCGTCTGGCGAGCCGTGAGTCGCGAGATCGCGGCGATGGCCGCGGATGCGCGTCACTGGGTCCGCGCCGGGCGTTTCGAGGAGGTGTGGTTTTGCGGCGCCGGTACCTCTGCGTTCATCGGCGAGTCGCTCAGCGTCTATCTCAACGAGCGCCAATCCGCGGTGCGATACATTCCGGTGCCGACCACGGAACTCGTGGCATATCCGCAGCGTCTGCTGCGTCGCGGTACACGTCGATTGGTCGTTTCCTTTGGACGCAGTGGGGACAGCCCCGAGAGCGTGGCGACCTTGGCGCTGCTCGAGCGAGCCGACGCCGCGGGCTTGCACATCACCTGCAATGCTCACGGTGCACTGGCGCGCTCGGAGGGGGCCCGGCAACGCGCGATCGTGCTGCCGCATGAGACCCACGATGCCGGCTTTGCAATGACGTCGAGCTACAGCACGATGCTGCTGTACGCGCTCGCCGTCTTTGACGATGTGCCGATCGATGCGCTCGAGGGACGATTGAATGCGCTTGCAGATGCCGCCAGCGGTCTGATGGCGGCGGTTGCGCCCTTGGCGGCCGATCTGGCGCCGCCCCAGCGAGTGGCGTTCCTCGGCGGAGGCGAGCTGCGTGGCGCGGCGCATGAATGTGCGCTGAAGGTGCTGGAATTGACGGCGGGGCAGGTCGCCTCGTTCTGGGAGTCTCCGCTTGGCTTTCGGCACGGCCCGAAGTCTCTCGTGAACGACGGCACGCAGGTGATTGCGCTGCTCTCCTCGGACGAGGATGCGCGCCGCTACGACGCCGACGTGGTCGATGAGTTGCGCAGCCAGTACGCCCCAGAGCAGGTGCTGACGGTCGGCACGGCGCAAGCCGATGCCGATCTTGCCTTCAACGCAGTGCCTCGCGGCTGGAACATTCCGCTGTACGTGCTCCCTGCGCAGTTGCTGGCGGTGGCCTGGTCGCAGAAGCTGGGATTGAACGTCGACAATCCGTTTCCGGACGGCAATCTGTCGCGGGTCGTGCAGGGCGTGCGGCTCTATCCACCTCCTGCCCCGAAAGTGCGGCTGTTCGGCGGCATGGATGTCGGCGGCAGCAAGATTGAAACCTGCCTGTTCGACGAACAGTTCCGGCCCCTGCAGCGGCGCCGGGTGGATACCGCCTGTTCGAGCTACGAAGAATTGCTCGAGTGCATCGTCGGCGAGGTCCGATGGCTCGAATCCCAGGCGCAGGCGCCGGTAGACCTGGGCATCGGATTGCCCGGGCTGGTCGATTATCACAGCGGCCGTTCGCTCACGTCGAATCTGCCGGCAACGGGCCGACCCTTGCGTGAAGACCTGATGGCGCGGCTCGGGCGTACCGTGGCGATTGCCAATGACTGCAAGTGTTTCGCGCTCTCCGAGGCCAATGGCGGCGCAGGCGAGGATGCGGAAACCGTCCTCGGTCTGATCATCGGCACCGGTGTCGGGGGCGGCGTCGTGCACCGCGGGCGGCTCGTGCTCGGCCACAACGATCTGCCCGGCGAGCTTGGCCATCTGGGCATCCCGGGACGGTTCGTGCGGGAGTGGAATCTGCCGCTGCTCGCGTGCGGGTGCGGACGAGTCGGCTGCTACGAGACGCTCGTCTCCGGTCCTGGTCTGGTCCGGCTGGCGAGCCGTCATGGCGCGCCTGAGTGTTCGCCCGCACAGATCGCCGAGCGGGCTCGCGCGGGCGATGCGGCCATGAGCGCCGCGATGCGCGAGTGGGTCACGCTGGTGGCGGAGCTGATCTATACGGCCCAATGCACCATCGACATGGACTGTGTCGTGCTCGGTGGCGGGCTGTCGAGAATTCCCGACATCACGGCAATGCTGGCCGAGGCATTTCAGGACCAGCGCATGGCGGGACGTGAGGTGAAGTTCACCGCGGCTCGCTTTGGCGATGCGAGCGGGACACGCGGTGCGGCCATGCTCCTGATTCAATCGTGAGCACACTTGGACAGAACACATGATCCGCAGACTCTCTGATCTGATCGCACGCAATCGGGCCGGGAGCCGCGAAGTCGTGCCGTCCGTCTGCACGACGCAGCCGGAGGTGCTGAGTGCATCATTGCTGCTCGCGCGCGAGCAGGAGACGTTGCTGCTCGTGGAGGCGACGAGCAATCAGGTCAATCAGTTCGGCGGCTACACCGGGATGACTCCGGTGGATTTTCGTCGGCGACTCGAGGTCATGGCGCAACGGCTCGAGGTCGATCCGGCGCAGATCGTGCTCGGCGGCGATCACCTTGGGCCGCAGGTGTGGCGGCGTCAGGGAGCCGAGGCGGCCATGAGCGCTGCGTGCGAAATGGTCCGCGCCTACGTGCAGGCCGGCTTCCGCAAGATTCACCTCGACTGTTCGGAGGCCTGCGCGGGTGATCCCGAGCCGCTCCCCCAGGCGTTGTGCGCGCAGCGCGCGGCGCGGCTCGCAGCGGAGTGCGAGGCGGCTGCGCCGAACCCGAATTCACTGGCGTACGTCATCGGCACGGAAGTGCCGCGTCCGGGCGGTGCACTCGGGGAGGAGGAGGTGCTGCGCCCGACGCGGCCCGAAGATGCCCGGGAAGTCCTTGAATTGCATCGCGAGGCATTTGCGCGCATTGCCCCGGCCACGTGGGAACGGGTGGTGGCGCTGGTCGTGCAGCCTGGGGTGGAGTTCTCTCCGCAGCACGTGACGCAATATGACCCGGCCCAAGTGGGTACGCTCGAGATGGCACTGCAGGGGCATCCGCAAATGTGTTTCGAGGCACATTCGACCGACTATCAGCGCCCACGGGCGCTCGCCGCGATCGCCGCGAAGCACTTTGCGATTCTCAAGGTCGGTCCGGGGTTGACGGATGCGTTTCGCAGCGCGCTGTACCGGCTCGACGGACTGGCGGCAGACGGCGTCCCCCCCGGAGGGCCGGGTGAGCTGGCGCGAACGCTCGAGCAGTTGATGGTGGGCGACGACCGCCATTGGCGCGAACACTACCGGGGCACTGCGCAAGAGGTGAGCCGGCTGCGGCACCACAGCTACGCGGACCGCATTCGGTATTATTGGCCTCAGCCGGCGGCTCAGCAGGCTGTGGCGGCGCTCTATGCGCGCATCGATGCGGCCGGGTGGCCGCCCTATGTGTTGAGAGATCTCTTTCCCGAGCAGGTACTCGAGCGAGCCGAAGCGCTTCGCGAGCTCGCCGCAGGCGCGGCGCAGGCTCTGGTGCTGGCCAGCGTTCAAGACGCGCTCATGCCCTATTTCCGGACGCGGCATTCGTGACTGTGAGCCGTGTGTTGCAGGCTCCCGCCGCGGCGCCTGAGGCGCAGGCGTGGTGGCTGCATCCGGCAGCATGCTTCGACGGTGAACAGATTCGTCGAGATGTGGCCTTGCGCATCGAGAACGGTCGGGTCAGTGCCATCACGCCCGCTCGCGAAGCAGGTCTTGACGGGCTGGCCGTCTGGCGCTGCGAATACCTTGCCTGCCCGGCGTTCGTCGATCTGCAGGTCAATGGCGGCGGCGGTGTTCTGTTCACTCAGGATCCCACGCCTGAGTCGCTGACGGCCATTGCGGCAGCGCACCGCCTCGGGGGGACCGGGACCTGGTTGCCCACGCTCATCACGTGTGGACCGGAGGTCATGGAACGGGCCGTCGACGCGGTGATCTCCGTTCACGGCCGTTTCGGCGTAGCCGGTATGCACATCGAAGGGCCGCACATCGCCCCCGAGTATCGCGGTGCACACGCCCTCGATCTGATTCGGCCCTTCGACGATCATACCCTCGGGCTGCTGCGCCGCTTGCGTGAGCGTTCCATCCCGGTGCTGCTGACGTTGGCGCCGGAGCGCCTTGCAGACGGTGTGTTGCCCCGGCTCGTGGACATGGGCGTCCGTGTCGCGATCGGGCACAGCGGCGCAAACGAAGAGCAGACGCGAGCGGCGCTCGCTGCAGGGGCGAGTCTGTTCACGCACTTGTTCAACGGCATGCCTCCGCTGCACACGAAACGGGTGGGCATGACCGGAGTCGCCCTGGACAGTGCGGCATGGTGCGGAGTGATTGCCGACGGCTACCACGTCGATGACCTCATGGTGAGGCTCGCCGTGCGCGCCAAGCGCGAGCCGCATACGCTGTTTGCGGTCACCGATGCGATGCCTACGGTCCATGGTCCGGCGCAATTCGAGCTGTACGGCGCGACGATCCAGGTTCGCGACGGGCGTTTGATCGACGCGCGGGGCTCCCTGGCCGGTGTCCACATCGATATGGCGGGTGTGCTGCAGCGCCTGGTTCAGCGGGTCGAACTGCCGCTCGAGTGCGCACTGGCCATGATCACCGCCATCCCAGCCCGCGCCGCGGGGCTGTATCCCGAGCAGGGTTGCCTGCGGCCGCGTGCTCGCGCCGATATCGTGTTACTCGATCCGGACCGTTTAACGCTGAAGTCATTGCTGATCGGCGGCACGCAATCCGTGGCCGCAGGCGCGTAGAAATCCCTGACGCCTCAACTGATCACGCAGATCTTCTCGGCGTTTGGAACAAAATTACACAAGTTCGCCGTCTGTTGCGTAATTGCAACAGACGCCTCTCGGTGCATGTCTGCATTGCAGCGGTCGGGGGCGAAACCCAGGCAATCCCTATGAGAACTGGTGTTTTTCCTGAAATATTCGGCGAATCCGGGCTAAGTGTCGATGCGCTCTTTGGGCGGCCCGGCGCAGAAGCTGGCAACCCCGGCCGTCTCTCGACTACAACACGCCTACTCCGCCGATCTCAAAAAATGACAAAAAATATTGTAGTCTTTCGTCACGCGAAATAGAATTTCATCAGTGGGTATCGTTCCGGCCTCGCGCTCTACGGGTCGATTGGCCGGGAAGAAGCATTCGCGCACTGCGTCTCGCATTAGCTGCTGGTGCGCAAATGCCGTCGTCAACAAATGAACACGCATTGCCGGGGGAACATTTCAGTGAAACTGCGAGCAATCACCTCTGCCAGTCCGCTTCATGTGAAGCGCGCACAGCATATGGGTCTTCTGTTGGGGGTCATGGCCGTTGCTGCTCCTGTCCAAGCGATTTACGCTGCTCAACAGCATACGAACCAAGCGCCACTTCCGGAGAACACCAACGTTCAACGGCGCACTGCAATCCAGGACGCAGTCGCGAAGAATCTGAAATCGAAGAGCCTGGCGCCGATTCTCATCACCGGCCTGCGTCAGAGCTTGCAGAGCTCGATGCGCCTGAAGGAGAACGCGACCCAGGTCGTCGATGCGATCACGCAGCAGGGAATCGGGCAGTTCCCGAATCCCGATGTGGCGGATGCGCTCTCCCGACTGCCGGACATCTCGCTGACTCACGACGCTACCGGGTCAGGCAACGAGATCACGATCAGGGGATTTGGTCCTCAGTTCAACCTGGTTCTGCTCAATGGCATGGAGCTGCCCACGCAGACCGGAGGGCGTCAGTTCAATTTCGACGTTCTTCCCTCCGAGGCAATCTCTCGAGCCGTCGTATACAAGACCAGTGAAGCCTGGCAGCCAGCGGATGCGATCGGCGGTCTGGTCGAGATGCAGACGGCGCAGCCTTTCGACTTCAAGGGGCCGAAGCTGGTTGCGAAGATCTCCGGGAACATGAATACCCATTCATCGAAGGTGGAGCCGTCCGAATTTCTTCTGCTCAGCAACACGTTCGATCATCAGAAATTCGGCGCCCTCCTGTCGATTGCGTCCCAGGAGCAGGCGACGACGACATATGATCTATCCGGCGCGGGCTTCTTTAGCCAGCCGGTCAACGGTCCTGGCGAGCCAACGGCTGTATGGCAGACGGGAAGCGGTGCGTCTGGACTTCCCTCCAGTGTATTGCTGCCCGTTACGGACGGTGTGAACAGCAATTACTACAACACGAAGCGCTTGAGCGTAAACGCCGCGTTGCAATGGCACGTGACGTCAGATGTTACCGCAACATTGGACGGAATGTACAATAAGTACACTGAGTTCAACTACAGTAACGACCTTGGGTTGTACGTGGACGGCAACCCGATCAACAACGGCGTGGTCGTACGGCCGGACGGCGTGGTCCAAAGCTTTACGACTCAATCACATGCTGACTTGATCCAATCGACCGGCGGTGACCAGATCAGTCCGCAGTATCTGCGCACGGTCCTCTTCAAACTCAAGGGAAAGGCGTTCGATCACAAGCTGCTGTGGGACCTTGCGGCGTCTTATGGCGCCAATACGGCGAGCAATTATCTCGACCCGTCGGTATTTTCAGTCGCGGGCTTTCCGATTCCGGTTTCGTACACCAGCAACGGTGGCGTCGGGGTGCCGACGCTGGGCACGACGTCAAGTCTCACGGACATCAGTCTTCCGCACGCGCACTTCACGGAAGTGTCTGCGACCAGTAACGTCAATGATATTGCGCAGCTGAGGACGAACGAAACCTGGGTGGTGCCGAACTCGTGGGGTCCGCTGACGGACGTCCGGTTTGGCGCGGCATGGAAGCGGAACAAGTACGATACGTTCAGTTCCTATAACTCCGGGGACGTATGCGCTTACTGTGGATACCGGGCCCAGCTTCCGGGCTACCTATTCACTCCGACCAGCGTCGCCGGTAATTTCGCAAGCCCCTATGCGGGGTCCTTCCCGACGACCTGGCTGACCTATAACCCGGCGCAGTACCTGGCATTTCTCCAGAGTTCGACCGCGTTTGCGGAGCAGGACGCGGCGGGTAATCTGCCGCCTGGCACCACGGCGGCTGCGGTTCAGGGATCCGGCGGATATGTGCCGCAGAGCGTCAATCAGGCGCCGCAGGATCTTGCGAATGTCTCTGAGAAGAGCTACTCGGCATACATCCAGGGAGATTTCGGCGGGCGAATTTTCGGGCTCGCTTGGGGTGGAAATCTGGGGTTGAGACTCGATCACACGTCGGCGACCACGACGGGGTACGGTCAAGTGCTGCAAGACATCACTCCGATTCCGAATGATCCGACGGGCGACAATGCGATCTACGCGAACAATGGCGCGGTACTGGAACAAACCGCGAGCCACAGCTATACGTATGCATTGCCTAGCTTCAACTGGCGGCTGACGCTTCCGCGGCACGTAGTCGTTCGAGCTGCGGTCTCCAAGACGATGGCGAGACCGCAACCGAGCGATTTGTCGCCCGTGATCAATTATGGCGGCAGCATTGTCTCGCCGTCGGAATTGACTGCATCCGGCGGAAATCCGAATCTGACCCCCTATACGTCTTTGAACTACGACTTTGGGCTGGAGTGGTATTTCTCGCGGGATGGCTACGTCGCGGCTGATGGGTTCGTGAAGAAGCTGTCCAATTTCATTGAGCTGCTGCAAAGTCCGGTCGCTGTGCCTATTACGAATAGCCAGCACCTTGCTCAATTTCCCGGAAATGTCGCAACGTTCCAGCTGACTGCGCCGACGAATGTAGGGAGCGCGACAGTGAAGGGCGTGGGCATCGCCGCTCAGTACATGTTTCTGCATCTACTGCCGGGACCGTTCGATGGGCTGGGTATTACGGCGAATGCCACGTTCTTGTCGACGAACGCGGGTGTCAATTCGATCGGTGCTTCGGCGTCGGGGACGCAGCAGTTCGGGCTCACGGGCCTCGGCAATCTGGAGAATGTGACGCTCATCTACCAGAAATACGGAATCAGCGCCCGGGTGGCCTATAGTCGCCGCGGTCAGCACATCGTCGCCATCGGTGACGGTGTCAGTGCGCTGGCGCCGATTTACGAGAAGGCGTATAGCGAGCTCGACGCGCAAATCGCGTACTCAGTCAACAGCCATATCACGGTAGCGCTGTCAGGCGCTAATCTGACGAATGCGGTGATCCAGCAGTACGACACGCGCACGGACGAGTTCTATAATCTGGTCAACTATGGAACGCGCTACGAGATGAGTGTCACTGCAACGTTCTAGAGGTGTGATTTCGAGTCTGAGTCTGAAGGCTCGGATTTGACGACGGATTGGCCATCCGTCGCGTTTGGAGTGCAAGAGGCGCGAGGCACGGGGTATAGCTCCGTGCCTCGCGGTTCGATTTGCGCGGGTCGTTGTGGATTGACGGGAGTTCGAGAGACCAACGAGCAGTGAATGTGGGCTGCGGCATACCGTTTGCTGATATGGCGCACCGTAGCACTATTCTTCAGATCACGAGGCGGGCGCTGGTTTCGGTGAGCGCGTGTTCGGAGCTACCGTCTTCCCTTTTCCTTCACGGCGCATGAATCCACTGCGGCAGTGGAATGCCGGACCCTGTCTTTAGATTCGATTGGCGCGAACGGTCGCCGCACGGAGCGCGCTGTAGCTTGACGGGCATTGACTCCAGTTTTTGCAGCGCGCGTACGAGGGGATGACGTGCGCGGGCGCGTAATTTGACCGGTGTCGTCCGCGGCCCCTCAACGCCGATTGAACTTCAGCCACGAATGCACCGGAGTCCGCGGTACGCAGATGAGTTCACTCGGCGGCGGGGAGATCGTCGACGGTGGCGTGTGGCACCGCGGGGGAGTGGGGAGGGTCAATGGGCACCACGCACTTCGAGCCGACGCGCAGCCTCGGGCATGAGTAACTCGCGCGACGTCATGCGATTGCTCAAGGCGAGCAGGACGGCGGCGAGTACCCAAGCGAGCGGCGGGAACCAGCTGATCAGGCTGGCGACGGGTTGAATGCCCAGAAGAATGCTCATATAGGCGACGGTCGCGGATGAGGCCAGCCAGTAGCGGAGCCGGTACGGTTCGTGGTTGCGGCGAGCGGTCATGGGGGCCTGGGCATTCGCCATGCTCACAACTGCAATCGTGGCGGCCGGCAGCCATGCAGGCATCGGCAGTATGATGCTCGGTGCCAGGCGACCGAAAAGCCATGCTGCGCTCACGGTCAGCATGAGTGGGGAGAGTTGGACTGCTTGAAGCAAAAACGTCGTGCGCCCCGTCGTCAGTGGCAGGCACCGCCACATCCACAATGAGCGGGTCCAGCGCTGGGCGACGATGACGGACCCGAGCGACACGGAGCCGAGAAATGTCCAGAGCACCGCTTCCGGTGCATGAGGGTAGGCGTTGCGCAGGAGCACGATTCCGCTCAAGCCGAGGCATGACATCCACGCGGTTTGACTCAGCACGGATGAAAGGAGCACCCGCCGTAGCGGCGCGGAAGTTCTAGAGTGGGGCGCCGCTTCGTGGTTGGGGAGACGGCCGCCGGGTGACGCATCTGCCGTGGGCACCTGTCCAAGGTGGGCGCGCAATAAGGAGAGGAGCAAGAGTGTGTTTCCCACCGATATGATGACGATTGACAAAAGTCGCGCGGGATACTGCAGCGGGTAGCCGTAGGTGGCCAGTAGGAACGGGACACCCCAGGCGGACAGCGAGGCCAGGGTGCGGCGTCGGTCGGCGACGAACCCGGTGCGCAGGGGAAGCCAGGCGAGATAACCGAAGGCCGACCAGACCCCGGCGACCTGCAGGACGATGGATGATGTGGGCGGCATGGGCCAGGCCGTGCTTCGGTTGTTCAGCCCCGCGAGTAGCAGTGATGCGCTCAATGCGAGTGCCGGCAGGAGCGCCACGGTGCACCAGTGAGCCAGTGCAATGTCGCGCCGGGAAATCGGCAGAATCTGCCAGGGCAGTCCGCGGGCGGGCGCCGTCTGAGTGCCGGCAACAGCGAGCAGAAGTACTCCGGGGAGAAGTTCGTGCGGTGCACCGAGTGCCCATGCCGCGCTGGTGACCACCAGCTGGAGCGCCAGGGCGGCGCAGAGCCATGCTCCTGCGGAGCTGCGCAGGTGGTGGAGCAGGAGTTTCCCGACATTGCCGACCATGACGTATCTCAATACGGTCGCCAGGGCCGACGGGCATCGTCGGAGCGGATCAGGGTCAGAAAGAGTTCCTCGAGGGTCAGTGCAGTGATGGAGATGAGGTCCAGACCATTTGCCCGCAGCAGCTGTGGCGTCGTGACATGCAAATCGAGCAGTGCTCGAGCGCGGGCGTCGCGCTGTTCGAAGACGGTCACGCCTTGCTCGGGCAGAGCGTGAGCATTGGTGTTGGTGATCTCTACCACACGGTAGCGTTCAAGGAGTTCATCAATCGGGCTCGCAGTGAGGAGCTTGCCGTCATTGAGCAATGCCACGTGATCAGCGATTCGTTCGACGTCCCCGAGCTGGTGCGAGGAGATGAGGATGGTATGGGATTCGTTCTCCATGAAGCGCAGCAGCTCGACGAAGATCGCCCGTTTTGAGACCGGGTCCAGTCCGATCGTGGGCTCATCCAGGATCAGCAGTTCGCACTCGCGCGAGAGCGCGAGAATCAATGCAAGCTTGGTCCGCTGTCCGAAGGACAGCTCGGCAATGCGCTGCGTCCGATGGATCTCGAGCAGTCTCTGCAGCCGTTCGCAGCGAGTGTGCACCCAGTCGGGATAGAAATCGCGCACGAAGTCGATCGCTCTGCCGACGGTCCGCCATGCGGAGTAATCAAGTTCGGGGCTGACGAAGCCGATGCGCCGTTTGATGTCGGCTTCCCGTGCAGGGAACGGCAATCCCAGTAATTCGATTTCACCGGTTTGCGGACGTCCAGCCCCGATCGTCAGGTTCAACGTGCTGGTCTTGCCGGCGCCGTTGGGGCCGATCAGGGCGTAAATGGCGCCTCGGGGGATCGTCAGATTCAACGGTCCCAGTGAGAAGTCCGGTCCGAGGCTGCTGAAAACACCCTTCAATTCAACCGCCATGCTCATCGGTGTTCCCCGGTCTTCTGGGCTGTTGGTGGCAGTGAGTCCGCCAGCTCGCGTTGCAGGATTTCAACCAGCTCCCGATCCTCGAGACCGGCTTCCCGACCGGCGCGCACGGCGCTGCGCAGTGCGGCGATCGCGGCGTTGCGTCGCTCCTTTCTCGAGCGCTGCCCGCCGCCCGGCGCGGCGAACGTTCCCAGGCCCTGGTGCCTCAGGATCAGCCCGTCGCGCTCGAGCTCCTCGTAGGCCCGCTTGACCGTGATCAGGCTC
>JAPTUI010000149.1 GCA_028067895.1 Pseudomonadota bacterium
TTGACCGCCGCGAGCGCCACGGCTCGCAGCCACGCGAGCGCCGGGTTGCCGACGCGCTCCTTCGCCGCGTCATGCCCCTCGAGCAATGGTCGAAGTCCGAAAATCCCTTGGACGATCCAGTCGAGCGCCCCGGTCCACTCGCGGAAGGAATGCTCCGTCTCTATTAGCGGCTTTCCGGCATCGTGCCACTCGCGGATCACGGCGTGCACCGCGCCGAGGTAGAAGGACTGCCGCGCCCGCACGTGCTCGAGCAGGCCTCCCTCGGGGAACTTCTTGAAACCGTGCTCGGGGCGGCACTTCAACAGCCGCGAAATCAAGAGCCGGTTGCCGAGGTCGCGGGTCGTCAGCATGCCGTTGCTCGTGATCGAGAACGTCATGCGGCGCACGTTTACTGTGACTTGCCCGCGGTGCGGCAACCGGACCGTCACTTCGTCGTCTGCGGTTAGGATCGATTCCAGATACTCGGAGGCCAGCGTTCCGCGCACGTTATCGAGCAAAACGAACATTTTTGCCCGCAAGAGCTGCCCCCCGATGTCCTCATCGAGTGAACCGACGCCACCATTGCGCCGGCCCACCGGGACCGGCACCTCGCCGTAGATTGCTTGTTGCAACCGGACGAAGTAGCCCTTGCCGGTTTGGCTTTGGTCGGCCTCGATGCAGTTCATCAGGGCGTGCCCCGGCAGCAGTCCGCCCGCTCGCAGCGCCGGTCCGATCAGCATTGCAATGGCGCGCGACTTGTCCGGCTCGGTCGCGAACCGGAAATCATCGAGCAGACCGACGAGCGCGGCGGTCGCCTCGTCGATACCAACGGTCGGCGGCTCCTGCGCGCCGAGCACGAGGATTCCGCCGCCGTCCGGGTGATACCCTGCGCCGAGGGTGACGAGCTGGCCGTCGCGCTCGATGAGGACGGGCGTTGTCGCCACCATTTCGATGGCCGGCAGGTACTCGCCGGCCTCGCGGGTGACAAGGAGGGCGTCGGCACTGTCGCCAGAGCATCGCTTCGGCAAGAGCGCCAGGCCGCCGTGTTTCAGGGTCTTGACCGCGAGCACGCGCCGGCCGTGCGAATCTATGCGCGAGCGCAGTTTGGCCGCGGTCATGATGTCGAGCTTGTTGTCCTGGAGTTCGAGCACCACGCCGTTTCGGATGAACGCTTCACGTCGGCGCGCGAGAAGGCGAAACAGATGCCTAGCCGCAAAGGGGAAGGGCACGTAATCGTTGGGCAGGATGATCTCGGTGTCTTTCAGCGACCGCACGAGTTCCCGCACATCAGGTTCCATGCCGGCCGCGTTGTCTGTCGGTTCGGCTTCACACTCGACGCGCGTTTCCGCATCGAGTGTTGCCCGCACTGCGTCGAGGTAATCCGGCTCAGCGGCCATAATTCGGGTACCTCGTGCGGCTCGGGTGGATCTCGCGAGGCTTCGCGTAGTCACGCACCCGATTGATGCGACCCGCTGCGGTTGCCAACCGCTTCCACTCCTCCTCGCCGATCGTCTTCGTGGCCAGCATGTCCGACGCCACGATGGCGACGACAGTGACCTCCTCGGAGACAATCTGCAGCAGGTCGAGCGGGTTGAATTTCCGAGCCCATGCGGGTGCGCCGGACTGAGCCGTGCGGGTCTCGGGCCGCAAGTCCTTCCATGACAAACTGACAGCCGCGAGAACGTCTTCGGTAGCGCAGCCGGCGAAGCAGTGCACGAGTGTCCTGCCGTCCGGCAGTTCGCGAATCGAGAGACTCGGGGATTTGTCCTCGTGCGCCGGGCAGCTCGCAATCCAGCGGTTGCTCCCGGTCTCGCGGACCTCGTCGAGTCTGAAAAGGATGGCGTTCGAGGTGGTCATGGGGCGATCTCCGCATCAGGCGCAAACCACACCTTGCGCAGACCCCGACGACGCCGTCTAACACGAGCCCCGCAGGCGCTGCAGACAAGAAATGGTGTCGGCCATCCCCACATTTTTATAACCATCAGCAACGCGCCGGCATCGGCCGGTCCGCAACATTCCCAGCAGACCGGATGGTCCAGCAGCATGTTTTGCCGCTCGCGCTCCGCGGCCTCGGGCGTGATGGCCGACAATGCGAGAGGTCGCTTCAGCGGCTGGCCGCGTTTGCCGATCGTGCGCAGTTCAGCGAATGGGAGCCTCATGATTGCCGCCCCCTCGCCAGGCCCAGCCCGATCGCCAGCTCTCGCGCGCGCTTCTGACATTGCCTCCGAATCGTGATTTCTGATCGCAGTCGCCCATTGGCGGTGCGGCGCCAGTGCTGATATTTCGGCGGCAGAGACTCGACGTACACCGTCGCCTCGAAAATGATGCTGTCTAGGCGCACACGCGAGGGGATGTGCAGCGTGACGCCCCCGTCCGCTTCAAGGCTCGCAATCGCCGTCGGTATCCAGTCGCGATCTGCGGGCTTGATCGTGAGCGTGAGCCCGAAGTCCTTGGCGATCGCGTGCGCCAGGGCGCTGGCCTCGGAGAACGTCAGAAGACGGGCGCTCATGGCCGCACCACCTCCGCCCGATCGCCAGCGAGGCGCCGCTCGATTGCCGGGTGCTTCGCGCGCCATGCGTTCGGGTTGCTGCTCGCCGTGACGATCCGGCCGCGGCGGAGGTCCGGCAGGCCCGCAACGAAGGCTGACACGGCGAGCTGATACTTGTGCTCGCTTTCGTGGGGAAAATTGGGTAAAATTTCCATGTTGGGTCCTTTGCGATGGGCGCGTACCTTGGCCGGGCGCGCCTATCGCGTGTCTGGGGTATGGGTTAGGCGGTCATCTGAGGCGTCGCGACGCCAATGAGGCGCAGGATCTCGGCGCCAGCGACGCGCGGGCGCGAGTCGATGGCCGGAATCAGTTTGAGGCGGCCGGCGTCCCGCAGCCGGTAGAATTGAGCCCGGCTGCAGTCGAGAGCCGCGCAAAACTCGTCGATTGAATAAGCTTGACCCGGGTCAACGTTGGCGGGGCGAGCAGCACGCCGCTCGGCGGCGGTTGGCTCTCGGCTTCGTCTGCGGGAAGGCATTGTTGGCTCCTCTTTTCGCGGGAGCCTTCTATATAATCCCCTACACGCCTGGATGCATCAACGTTGTTTCCACTAATTCTGATTGAAATTACCGGACTGTTCGCAATTCCTCGATGAATGCAGCGCGGCGAGCGCTCGGACTGATGTCTCGATGAGCGTACCGAAATTTGCGCAGTTCATAGGCCGCCCACCATCGCCAGTGGCCAGGAACGCACGCCCGCTGCCGCTTCGTGAGCTGCGCGTGGATCTCGTACAGGCGCGAGGGGCTGAGTTTCCAGGCGTACGCCGTGTCCTTCGGGCGCTTTGAGACTTGCATCTCGAGAGCGGCCTTCCAGAGCCGGGCGCCATCGGTCTTGGGTCCTCGTTTCTTGGTCCGCGTCCGCGCTCGCTGGAGCGCTCGAAGTACAGCCGGCTTGGTGAGCGAGCGCAGATAATCGGCGAGTTGCCAGCGCTCAATGTCGCCGAGCATGAGCACGGGCAGCGGCGCGACGCGCGATGGATTGAACTGCTTGTTATTTGGCGTGCGAGCCCCATAGGTCGGCGGGATCCCAAGGAGCTGATCGGCCATGTGATTGAGCCGCGCCGCCTCCATGCGCTGCGCCCAATTCTGGTCCGGTGTCGCCCGGGCTTTGCGCTTGCACTTCGGCTTTGTCTTCGTCGGGCGCTTCATAGCATCTGCACCCGGGCCAGCCGCTCGGCGCTCGCGCCCTGTACAAGATGCCCATAATGCCGATCGATCATCGCCAATGACGTGCCGGTGAGTCGGGCAACGTCGAGCGTCGTGAGTCCGTCGCTGATGGCCTGCGTGATCCAGGAATGCCGGAGCGAGTAGAGGCACGTCCCGTGCGGCAACTTCGCGGCGATCGCAGCGGCACGCACCGACTCCGTCCACTCGGCCCGGATCCACGGCTTGCCGTCGTCTCGCGCAAGCAGCGGCGCCGTCGGGAGCTTCGCCTTGCTCACGCGCTCGAAAAACGCCACGGCAGCTGGGGCGAGCGGCACCGTCCGGATGCCCGTCTTGCCGTTGAGCTTGAGCGTCTTGGTCCGGGCATCGAACGCGCTACGGGGCGCGCCGGCTAGCTCGCCGGGCCGGGCACCCGTCAGCACCACAGCCTCGATGAGGCCGCGCACAGCGCCCGTGGCGGCCTCCAGGAGCGCCCGGCGCTGTCCGAGGTCCAGGAAGATTTCGCGCCGATTGTCGGCGTTGCGGTGTTGCTTGACCGAGCGCCACTCGATTGCGGCCGTGGCAGGAACGCGGCGGTTCTGCACAGCGAGATTCAGCGCCGCCCGCAAGGCTGTCGTCATCCGATTGGCGCCCGACTTCGTCATGCCGAGGCCGTCTCGCCACGCCTTGATCTGAGGCGCGCGCAGCTTCGTCAACTCGACGGCGCCGATCGGAGCGTCGTAGACGTAGCGGGTGAACCGCCATGAGGCATCGGCCGCGCAGCGCTCACCCTTTTCGCGCTGGCGATCCTCGATGTACTCCCGGCACGCATCCTCGACGGTGAACTTGGTTGTGCTGATGACTCCCGCATCGAGCGCCGCGAACCATGTGCGGGCCGCCTTGACCGCGGCGTCATACCCGAATGTTGGCGTCAGCTCACCCAGGGCGCAGTAGCGCTGCCCTTTTCCATCCTCGGTGCGCGCCCTGGCGACCCAGGAGCCGCGCAGAGCGTCGATCTTGCGGAACCCGAGGAATCGGCCCGGCTCGAGAGGCGCCGCCCAATAAGGCTCTCTGCGCGGCGCGAGTTTGTCTCGAACGCTGACTTTATGGATGGCTTTTGACATGGCGAATGTTCCCGTACGGAAGCAGTACGGAAACTCTACCAGAAACATGCAGAGACATCTAGATACAGAAAACCAGTGATATCAGCATGTTGCGTGATGCCCAGATATGCCTAGATGCGCTGTTATCGCCTTTACACGGCGAATGTCGGGGGTTCGAGTCCCTCAGCACCCATCATCGT
>JAPTUI010000614.1 GCA_028067895.1 Pseudomonadota bacterium
CATCAATGCGTCGACCAGACGGGTGTAGGGCGAGCGGATGAGCCAGGCGAGCGGAAGAACGCGACTCGCGAGCCACGCCGAGGCCGCAAACAGGATCATCCAGAGCGGCGGCGGAATACGGGAGCTGCGCATGCGGATACCGGCTCTTGGGAGCAAGGAGCACAGCATCGACTGGCCGGTGCGACAGGTCAACGCCCCCGGTCATACGGTGCGCCGAGCGTACCCCCCGAGCGGCACGGCGCATACGCATCGCCGGCACACTGCACGCGCGGGCCTTGCAGTCCCCTCTGCGCCCCCGCGCGAGCGCAACGGGCAGCCAAAGCGCGACGCGCGTCGCAGCGGCGGCCTCGCCGTGCGGCAGCGTAATCGGTTAAAATTTGATCATGCACTCCGTGAAGTTCCGGGGCCCGCTGTTGGCCCTTCTCCTCGCTGCGCTCGCATTCGTCCCGCCGCCCGCCTCGGCGGGTGTACCGAACTGGAGCACGCCGGCCGGACTGTGGGCGCCGATCGACCATGCCACGGGCAAGCCGCTCGGCCTGATCGCGATCTTCGAGGATCACGGCCTGTACTACGGGCGCATCGAGCCGGCCACCCCGCGCGATGCACGCAGCACCGACCGCTGCACCGAGTGCACCGGCAGCCGGCACAACGCGCCGATGAACGGACTGCTGCTGATGCGCCACCTGCGCTACCAGAACGGCCGCTACGTCGGCGGGGACATCCTCGATCCGCGCAACGGGCACGTGTTCGGCTGCGAACTGCGCCTGATCGACGGCGGACGCAAGCTCGTCATGCGCGGCTATCTCGGCATTCCGCTGTTCGGGCACTCTCAGGTCTGGCAACGCATGCAGGGCACACCGGGGGAGCGCGTCTGGCCGGTGTCCGATTCCTGAGGCGCACTTGAGCGGCGCCTTAGGTCCCTGTACCGTGGGACCCCGCGCCGGGCGGCTGCCGCCGCGCACTCCCGTCACTGAACTGCGCCCACCATGACGAAAATTTATTCCTGGAACGTCAACGGCATCCGCGCCGTGACCAGGAAAGGCACGCTGCAGAGTTTCCTCGCCGCCCACGACCCGGACATCCTGTGTCTGCAGGAGACCAAGGCCGAGCGCGGCCAGGCCGAGATCGAGTTCAACGGTTATCACGAGTACTGGAACTCGGCGGCCAAGAAGGGCTACTCGGGCACGGCCATCTTCACCAAGCACGAGCCGCTCGCGGTGAGCCACGACTTCTCGAGCGCGATCGCCCGCAAGTATCACTTCACCGACGGAGCGGGCCGTGACAGCCTCGGCGAGGGGCGCGTGATCAGCGCGGAGTTTCCCGAGTTCTACGTCGTCACGGTGTACACGCCGAACGCCAAGGACGACCTGAGCCGCCTCGAGTTGCGCCACCAGCACTGGGATCCGGCGTTCCTCGCCCATTGCCAGGCACTCGAGAAGAAAAAGCCGGTGGTGTTCTGCGGCGACCTGAACGTGGCGCACACCGAGCTCGACCTCGCCAACCCCAAGTCGAACCGTGGCAAGAAGGGCTTCACCGACGAGGAGCGCGAGGGCTTCCAGAACTTCATCGACGCAGGGTTCGTCGACACCTTCCGGCTGTTCACGCAGGGCAACGGCCACTACACCTGGTGGAGCCACTTCGCCAACTCGCGCGCACGCAACGTGGGATGGAGAATCGACTACGTGCTCGTATCTTCGAGTCTGCGCAAGGCGGTGAAGTCGGCCGCGATCCACCCGGAAATCCTGGGCTCGGACCACTGCCCGGTGAGCATCGCGCTGGATCGCTAGCGCGGCGCCGCGGCGCTCACTGCACCTGCAACTGCGCGGCCTTCTGCTCCGCGGCGAGCGCCTCCTGATTGCGGCCCTCGGCGCGCAGCGCCGCGGCGATCAATCCCCACGAGGCAGCCTGGGTGGCCGGATCGCCGCTCGCGAGATACAGCGCCTTGCGGGCAATACCGTCGGCCTGGGCGGCATGGCCGGCCGCAAGACTCTCGCGTCCGAGGGCGAGCCAGACCAGGGGGTTGCGCGGTTCGATCGACAAGGCCCGCTCGAGCGTTTCGGCCGCAAGCCCGTAATTTCCACCCCGCGCCTGTGCGCGCGCCGTCGCCACCAGGGCCTGGGTCGCCGGTCCGAGCTGGTAGTGCACCGCGGGCGGGGCTCCGTTGGCGCTGCCCGGGACTGACTGCGGGGCGGCCCCCGAGAGCGCACTCGGGGACGGCGGCGCGCCCGCCGGGGCCGGCTGCGAAATCACACCGCGGCGTCCATTGGCCGCCGGCTGCGGATGCCTCGCCGTGTACGGAGGCCCGACCAACGCACATCCGGACACGGCGAGCGCCGTGCACAGCGCCGCGGCACTGAGCCGCGCCGGGCGCGAACCTCGAGCCCTCATCACTCACCTCCACCGAGCAGGCCGCAGCCGGCCATCGGCGCAATCTGCGTTCCGAGCGGTACGGCCACCTGCACCGCATTCGCCGGGTCGCAGGCGGGCGTGGTCTGAAGCCCGGTCATGAAATCGATCCATACGTCCGTCAGGCCCTGCGGCGGCGGCATGCTGAGCGGCAGCGTGCCGATGGACGCCATGATGTGCGACCACACCGGCAGCGCCCCGAGCGCACCCGGCAGTCCGGTCGGCTGATTGTGATCATAACCGACCCAGACCACCGCTAAATCGCTGCCGGTGAATCCGGCGAACCAGCTGTCGCGATCCTGCTGCGAGGTGCCGGTCTTGCCGGCGGCCACCAGGCCCGGCGGCAGAATGGCCTGGGAGGGCTGTCCGGTGCCGTGGGTGAGTACCTGTTCCATCATCGTCGTGTCTTCGTACACGTCGGCCGGCGGGGCGATCGGCGTGACCCGCACCGGGAAGGCCTTCAGCGGCTTGCCGTCGGCGCTGACGACCGCCTGCACGGCGCGCAGCGGCTCGCGAAAGCCCCCGTCGGCGATCCCGTTGTACAGTTGCGCCACCTCGAACGGCGACAGATCACTCGCCCCGAGCAGCATCGCAGGCACTTCATCGGGCAGGTGCTTCAGCCCGAACCGCTGCAGCGTCTGCGTGACGGGGCCGAGGCCGACCCGCATCCCGAGGCGCACGCTGGCGGCGTTCAGCGAATCCCCGAGGGCGCGCACCAGCGGCACCGGTCCGTGGAAGATGCGCGAGTAATTACGCGGCCGCCAGTACCGCCCCGGCCCGAGGCGCACCGCGATCGGCTCGTCCTCGATGATGCTCGCCGGCGTGTACTGGCCGCTCTCGAGCGCCGTCAGGTAGACGAACGGCTTGACCAGCGAACCGATGGAGCGGCGCGCATCGAGCGCTCGGTTGAAGCCATCGAAGTCCGCATCGCGGCCGCCGACGATCGCCAGCACGTCGCCGGTCTGCGGCGAGGTCACCACCACCGCACCCTGCAGGTGCTCCGCGCCGTAGTGGTGAGTGGGGTCGAGGCGGTGCAGCTGCGCATCGAGCGCCTGCTCGGCGATCTCCTGTACGCGCGGATCGAGGCTCGTGTAGATCCGCAGCCCTGCCTCCGTCAGCTCCTTCTGCGGGTAATCGCGGCTCAACGTGCGGCGCACCAGATCGAGGTAGGCCGGGTAGTACGCCCCGGAAGCATGCGTGGTGACTCCGAGCGGTGCGTGCATCGCCGCATCAGCCCGCGCGCGCGAGACCACGCCCTGGCGGGCGAGGATCTTCAGCACCAGGTTGCGTCGCGCCAGCACGCGCTTCGGCACCCGGCGCGGATCGTAATAGGTCGGTCCGCGCACAATCGCCACCAGCATGGCGATCTGCGGCAGATCGAGCTCATCGAGCGGCTCACCGAAGTAGAACTCGCTCGCCAGTCCGAACCCGTGCACCGAGCGGTTACCGTCCTGGCCGAGGAAGATCTCGTTGATATAGGCGTTCATGATGTCCGCCTTGCTGAAATGCGCAGTCAGCACGACGGACATGATGGCTTCACGAATCTTGCGCCAGAACGTGCGCCGATCGTTCAGGAAGTAGCTGCGCACCAGCTCCTGGGTGAGCGTGCTGCCACCCTCCTCGATGTGCCCGGCGCGCAGATCCACCCACGCGGCGCGCACGATGCCGCGCGGATCGATGCCCCAGTTGGTATCAAAGGTGCGGTCCTCGACCGCCTTCAGTGCCGCCGGCAGCAGCGGCGGCACCTGCTTCGGGGTGACGACGATGCGGTCCACTCCGTCGCTCGGAAAGAGACTGCCGATGAGCAGCGGATCGAGGCGCGCCACGGGCACCTGGGCACCGGCGGCATTGGTGAGCTGCGCGACCCCGGCTGGACCGAATCCAATGCGCAGCAACATCGCCGGGCGGCTACGGTCGGCGAACTGCGCCGGGCGAAGCATCACCGTGAGCCGCCCGACGCCCGCGGTATAGGTCCCCGGCCCGCGCAGCTGATCCACAGGACGGTAGGAGAGCCGATGCAGCTCGTGCTTAAGCTGTGCTTCAGTGAGCGGGTCGCCCGCGTACAGCTGCAGCGGTGCGGCGTACACACGCGCCGGCAGCGTCCAGCGCAGCGAGCGGAACTGCCCGGTCACCAGCCGATCGAGATACAGCACGTAGCCGCCACCGATCACCAGCACCACGAGTGCGGCAATCCCGAGGCCTCGCCACAGCCAACGCAGCGCCGGCCGGCGCCGCTTCGTGCCGCGCGGCGTGCCGCGGCCCTTGCCGGACTTGCCGGACGTGCGCCCCGATGACCGCTTCAGAGGACGATCTCCTCAGCGGGGCTGCGCAGGTTGTAGTGCGAACTCATGGCGTGCCCGTAGGCGCCGGCATTGGCGATCAGCAGCACGTCGCCCTCGCGGGTCGGCGGCAGCAGCCGGTCGTGGCCGAGCACATCGGCACTTTCGCAGATCGGTCCGACGATGTTGACGAGTTCGCGCGGCGGCTCCTCGAGCCGGGTGAGATTGACAATCTCGTGATATGCACCATAGAGCGCCGGACGCAGCAGGGAGTTCAT
>JAPTUI010000489.1 GCA_028067895.1 Pseudomonadota bacterium
TCGATCATCAAACGCAACCTCGACCTCGTGGCTCTGATCACGCCCGTGTGCCGTCGCCATCAGGTTTTCCGAGCGGTCCTCCACCCAGCGGACAGGCCGCCCGAGGCGCATCGCAAGGTGAGGGACGAGGATGTCCTCCGGGTAGACGTGCACCTTCGCACCGAATCCCCCTCCGACGTGAGGCGCAATTACCCGAATCTGGTCTTCGGGCAGGTCGAGCTGTCGAGCGATGGCTGATCGCACGATGTAGGGCACCTGGGTAGAACTCCACACGGTGATCTCGCCGTTGGGTTGCGGCTGCAAAGCGAGCACACCTCGGCACTCCATCGGCGCGGCGGCGACGCGTCCGATGCGCAGCTCCAGTCGAAGCTGGTGCGGCGCCTCTCGAAACGCAGTCTGTACATCCCCACACTCGGCATGAAGCCGCGCTGCAATGTTGCCAGGCGTACCATCGTCAACAAGCGGCGCGGCGGGACGCAGGGCTTCGGCGGGCTCCGCGATCGGTGGTTCCTCTTCGATCTGGAGCACAACCTGCTCCGCCGCGTCCTCCGCCAGATATCGGTTGACGGCGACAACAGCCGCGACCGGTTCACCAACATAGGCTACCCGCCCGTCCGCCAAGACAGCGAGATTACAGGGCTGCACCTCGACTGACGCCTGCGTGCTGTTCGCGAGGCCTGGCGGGATTCGCTCCTGCAACAGGTGAAACGCTGCAACGCGGCCTCGTAGGTCGTCGGCCGTCACCACCTCCACGACGCCCGGGCAGCGGCGCGCAATGGACACGTCCAGCTCGACGATCCGTCCACGAGCGACAGGGCTACGAACGATAGCAACCGACAAGGTCCCCGGAATCTTGATGTCGGCAACATATGAACCGCGTCCGGTGACCAGAGGCGGGTCCTCCTTGCGGAGCACTCGCTGCCCCACCCACGCTTTCGCGTGTTGTCGAGTTTCCATGACAGCCACCTCAGGCTCCCTCCTCGTCCCTGCCAGCCGGTTCAGGTACGCCCGCGGCTCGCACGGACTCGACGATCTTCGTGTAGCCAGTGCACCGGCAGATGTTTCCGCTCAGATACTCGCGTAGTTCTCCGTCGCTGAGAGCCACCTTCTCGTCGATGAGAGCGACCACAGACATGATGATGCCGGGCGTGCAGAAGCCGCACTGGAGCCCATGTTTCTCGGAGAATGCGCGTTGTACAGGATGCAGCTCGCCATCGGCCCCAATGCCCTCGATCGTCGTCACATCCTCGCCATCTATCTGAACGGCAAACATGAGACATGATCTGATGGCCTTGCCGCCAACAAGGACGGTGCACGCGCCGCACACTCCTTGCTCGCAACCAAGGTGCAAGCCGGTTAGCCCGAGTTCTTCCCGCAGAAAGTCGCCCAACGTCTGACGGACGGCTACATCGCCCTCCCACCTGGTCCCATTGATAGTCGACGCGATGTGCCGACCCTTCCACGTCTCAGCGTCCATTGTCAGGATCCTTCCGTCGTTTCTCTGCGCGCATCGCCGCCATGAACAAAACTCGGCGTGCCAGCGCGTGCGCCATCGCACGTCGCGTCGCACCGCTGGCATGCAGATCGGACGTAATTTCCTTTTCTCCAGGCAGCTCGCCCGCCAGACGAGTCCACAGGGCTTCAGTGGGAGCCTGGCCGCGGTACTCTGATGCACGGCTGCCCAGTGACCAGGGGACTGTCTTTAGTCCACTCACGACGAGTCGAACTGCACTGATGTCACCGGCCTCATCGAGCTGTACTACGGCGGCTGCGCTTGCGAGGCAAAAGTCTCCGTGACGTCTAGAGACCTCTGAAAATGCACTGCCCGTCAACGGCGATCCTTCCGGGAGGTCGAACCCCACGGACGTTGCCACTTCATCGCGATCAAGATCCGTGTCGAAGAATCCCTTGAACCAGGTGCTCGCCGGAACTTCCCGCGACCCTCCTTCCCGTTCGACCCGAACTACCGCGTTGAGGAGTACACCGAGAGTACTCCATTCGGCCAGCGGGTCTCCATGGGCGAAGCTACCGACCACGGTTCCTCGTTGGCGTACCGCAACGTGTCCGATGTGGGGCACCGCCTCCCGAATGGCTGCACATCTGGCCATGATCGCCTGATCCAGCTCCACGTCCCGGTGTCTACAGAGCGGGCCGAGTTCGACGTGATCGTTTTCAACCCGGTGATACGCCTGGTCGGGAATGTGGTTGATATCGACTAGCATACGGGGTCGCGCGAGACGGAAGTTCATGAGAGGCACCAGACTTTGGCCACCTGCTAGCACTTTTGCGTCATCGTCTGTCGCAACGGAGAGTGCCTGCTTCGCCTCTTCCAGTGAGTCGACCCGCACATACTTGAAATCGGGTGGCTTCATTTCATCCCTTCATCCGATTGCTTCCAAACAGCTGGCAGTCATCCGGCGAGCACTCCACCCAGGTAGGCTTCAGCCACGCGGGGACTGCCCAAAAGGCTCGCGCTGTCGCCCTTCTCGATCACCTGACCAAGGTCAAGCACATATCCGCGCGTCGCGAGTTCGAGAGCCTTGGTGGCATTCTGTTCCACAAGAAGGATCGCCATGCCGGTTTGATTGATGGTCTCAATCGCGTGGAACACGGTCTCAACGACGAGGGGCGCGAGACCAAGGGATGGCTCGTCCATAACGAGAAGGCGCGGGTGTCCCATCAGTCCTCGCCCAATCGCCACCATCTGCTGCTCGCCGCCCGACAACAAGCCCGCAGCTATGTCGACCAGCTTCGTGAGCGGCGGGAACAGGTCCATGACAAGCTCCCATCCCTTGCGCCGCAGGCCGGCATCACGCACGCGGTGGGCACCCAGCTCGAGGTTTTCTCGAACCGACAGGCCTGGGAACAGATGGCGGCCTTCTGGCACATGCACGAGCCCGAGCGCCACGCGCTGGTCAGGTGAGAGCATCGACATGTCCTGGCCGCGAAAGTGCATGGTCCCAGCCCGCGGTGAGCAAAGACCCGATATCGTTCGCAACAACGTCGTCTTACCTGCACCATTGCTCCCAATGAGTGCGACGACTTCCTTTTCGTCCACATCTACTGACACACCACGCAAAGCGTCCAACCGACCGTAGCTTACCCACAAATCCGTCACCTCAAGAAGCACTGGCAGAACTCCCTAAGTAGGCGTCGACAACCGCAGCTTCATGTCGGATCTCCTCTGGAGTCCCTTCCGCAATCTTCTCGCCGAAGTTCATCACCACGACACGGTGAGAGATCCCCATTACGACTCGCATATCGTGCTCAATCAGCAAAACCGCCCGGCCCTGACTGGCAATACGCTGGAGCAAGGCACCTAACGCTGCCTTCTCGGTCGCGTTAGAACCGGCAGCTGGCTCGTCGACCAAGAGAACCTCTGGCACGAGCGCGAGGGCACGTGCGAGTTCCAAGCGCCTCTGTTCCCCGTACGAGAGCGCGGACGCAAGTCGTGATGCGCGGTCGGCAAGCCCTACCATGTCGAGGCACTCTATTGCCCAGCGATGCGCCCCCCGGTACTGGCCATCACCACCCTCGCGTGTCGTGATCCTTCCAGATTCTGCAGCCACCAGCACATTCTCCAATGCCGTGAGGCTGCCGAAAAGTCGGATATTCTGGAACGTCCGCGCAACGCCGTGGCGAGCCCGGTACTCCGGGGGGTGACCGATGAGGGAGATACCCGCGACGACGATCGACCCCTCCTGAGGTTCGTAGACACCACTCACTAAATTGATTACGGTCGTCTTCCCCGCACCATTTGGACCGATCAGGCTCGTCACCTCTCCAATTGGCACGTCCAGGTCCAGTGCATTGACGACTTGAACTCCCCCGAAGTGCATGCTGAGCCCACGAATATGCAGACCTGACGACGCCTGTGTGCGAGCGTCGGGCGCGCGCACAAGCTGAATGCCTCGCACCGACGCACCCGCCGGTTGCGGGAGCGCGATCCCGGACTCCGCATGGGCTGGAGCCCATCGGTCGTGCCTACGTGCCCACAGCGTTCGCAGTGGGGTCGCGAGTCCGTCGGGCCAAAACAGCATCACGCAAGCAAGCACGAGCCCGAACACCATGGTATTCCAATTGTTTATCACCCTGAAGCGTTCGGGGAGATAAGCGACAATGATGGCTCCCACGATCACGCTCCAAAGACGACCTTTGCCGACAATCACAACAGCGGCAAGCACGAGGACGGACAGAGCGAGGGTGAACGACATCGGGTCGATGAACCCTACCTGTCCAGCGTACAAGGAGCCCGCGAGACCTGCAATGGCACCCCCCACTGCGAAGGCGGCAATTTTCCATACCCGAACGCGCACGCCAGTAAGGGCGGCCGCCAACTGGTCCTCTCGAATCGCCGCCCATGCCCTTCCGGCTTTGCCACGCGAGATCAGCCAGACGATCCCGGCAGTGCACACAATCGCGGTGAGCACAAGCCAGTCGTACGAGCGGACCTCCAACACTGTAAAACTCAGCCCGAGCACGTTCGACGGATGGGGAATGGAAGACACACCCAGCGTTCCCCCCAATCCTTGCACGTTAGAGAGCACGTTTTGTGCAATGAGTCCCGCGCCGAGGGTGACGATGGCGAGGTAGTGTCCTTGGACGCGAAAGGTGACCAGGCTTAGTGCGCACCCGGCGGATAGTCCGACGACAATCGCAATCGGAAGCGTCTCCCAGTACGTCCATCCAGCTCTCGTGGACAAAATGGCGGTGGCGTAGGCTCCAGCTGCGAACAAGGCTGCGTAGCACAACACCGTCTGGCCAGCGCGGCCAACCATCACATCAAGGCCGATCGCCATGAGGACATAGATGCCTACCGGGTAGAAGAAAAGTGAACCGAAGCTGATTCCGTTGCCACTCACAACCGTGAGATTGAGCAGAGGCAACAAAGCGGCGAGCGCCACTAGTCCAGCGATCGCGAGAGCTGATCCAACGCGCCCAGGTCGCGCG
>JAPTUI010000166.1 GCA_028067895.1 Pseudomonadota bacterium
GAAAATGACGACAACATCGACCTCAACGGCGTCGTGCTCCTCTCCACCATCCTGAATTTCGACACGAGCATCGATCAGGCCAATCTGAATCCGGGAGTCAATCTGCCGTATGCGCTCGCCCTGCCGACGTACGCGGCCGTCGCCTGGTATCACAAACGCCTGGCGAATCCGCCCGCGCAGTTGCACCCCTGGCTCGATCAGGTGCAGCACTGGGCGATGGGACCGTATCTGGCGGCCTTGAACCGCGGCTCGGCGCTGCCGGCGGCGCAGGAGCGCGCGATCGGCGCGCAGATGGCCGAGTACACCGGGCTGCCGCAGGACTACCTGCTCAAGGCGGACCTGCGCGTGACGGGCCCGCAATTCGAGCAGGAGCTGCTCAGCGCCGAAGGCAAGACCACCGGCCGCCTCGATGCACGCTTCTCTGGCCCGACGCTCGATCCGCTGGCGGAATTCGCCGAGTACGATCCGCTGATCTCCGGCATCGGCTCGGCCTACGTGTCGGCGGCGAACGCGTACCTGCGCGACACGCTGCATTTCGGTGCCGGACACCGCTACGTGTTCCTCTCCGCGAGCGTCGGCAACGACTGGAAATGGCCGCATACGCCGCCGGGCGCCGGCTCACCGGCACCCATTGCCCCGAACGTGTTGCCGGACCTGGCGACGACCATGACGCTCGATCCGCGGCTGAAGGTCCTGGTCAATGCCGGGTACTTCGACCTGGCGACGCCGTACTATGCGGCCGTCTACCAGATGCGCCAGCTGCCGATGCAGCCTGATCTGCAGAAAAACGTCGAGTTCCGGTTCTATCACACCGGTCACATGATCTATGTTCGCCCGCAGGGCCTGGCGCACCTGCACGCGAACATCGCTCAGTTCATCCGTCAGACCGAGTGATCGCGCAGCGGCGGGGACGCGTGGGCGCCCCCGCCGCTATACTTTTCCCCATGGGACGAGATCCGTCGGCGGCGCTGAGCGACTCGGCGCGGGGCGTCAGCTACGCACTGATCGCGGCCCTTCTGTTCGGCGCCAGCACCCCGTTTGCCAAAATGCTGCTGCGCGCGACTGCCCCGGTCACGCTGGCGGGTCTGCTGTATGGCGGCAGCGGCGTCGGACTGTCGGTGTGGATCGCGCTGCGCGCAGCGTGGCAGCCCCGTCGGCAGCGCGCCGGCGGTTGGCGCGCTGCAGAGCTGGCCTCTCTCGGCCTGGCGATCCTGGCTGGCGGAGTCATCGCGCCGGTCCTGCTCATGAGCGGCTTGCGGCAGATTCCCGCCGCGAACGCCTCGCTGCTGCTGAACCTCGAGGCAGTGTTCACCGCGCTGCTCGCGTGGTGCGTCTTTCGCGAGAATGTCGACCGCCGCATCCTCCTCGGCATGGTCGCGATCGTGCTCGGCGGCGCGCTACTCGCCTGGCCGGCGCAGCTTCAGCTGCGCGGCGGTGCGCTGTGGATCGCTGCGGCATGCGCCTGCTGGGCGATCGACAATAACCTGACACGCAAGGTATCGAGCGGCGATCCGCTCAAGATCGCAGCCCTGAAGGGCCTCAGTGCCGGTGCGGTGAATCTCGCTCTCGCCGCGCACCTGGGCCTCAGCTGGCCGGCCCCGGCGCTGATCGGTGGGGCTGCGCTGCTCGGCTTCGCCGGCTACGGGGTGAGTCTCACGTTGTTCGTGCTGGCACTGCGCAGCCTCGGTACGGCACGCACCGGCGCGTATTTCGCCACGGCGCCGTTCATCGGCGCCGTACTGTCACTGCTCGTCTTTCGGCGCCTGCCGACGCCAGCACTTGCGCTCGCCGCACTGCTGATGGGCCTTGGTGTCTGGCTGCATCTGACCGAACACCATGATCATGAGCACGCGCATCCTCATGAACGTCACACTCACAGTCACCGCCACGACGCACATCATCAGCACGAGCACGAGTTCGAGTGGGACGGGCAGGAGCCGCATGATCATGAGCACGTCCATGAGCCACTGACACACTCACACCCGCACTATCCGGATATTCATCACCGCCACGGGCACTGAGCAGCACGCCGCGGGAACGGGAATTCACGCGTGATGGATGCGAGTCGCGGGGCGGCGCGTGCGCTCGATCCGATAGACGAACGCGGGCGGCAAATTGGTCGCGACCCAGCCGATCCGCTGCGCGCGCAATCCGAGCCGCTTCAGGATCGCACCGGGCACTGGACAGCGCGGCCCGTAGGTGAACTGGTAAAAGGCGCCGCCACTGCGCAGGCGCAGGAACGAGCCGCGCAGGATGCGCATGATCTCACTGCGCGGCATCGACAGCAGCGGCAGGCCGCTCACGATCGAACCGGCCGGCCGGCCCTCGAATGGATCGATGCGGCGCAACTCGCCGGCCCCCATGACCAGCACTCGGGCTGCGGGGAAGCGGTTCTGCAGCAGCCGCGCAAAATGCGGATGCGCCTCGATGAGGACCAGCTGGCGCTCCGGAACGCCGCGATCGAGCAGTGCGCGGGTGAACACACCCGTGCCGGCGCCGAGCTCGATCACCGGTCCGCTGGTACCGACGATCTCCGAGGTGATCAGGCGAGCGAGCGCCCGGCCGGACGGCGCCACCGCGCCAACGCGGCGCAGATCGCACAATCCGGCGCGCAGGAAGGTCAGCATGTCGCCGGGGAGCTTCAAGGCGGGCGCCCGAAGTGCAAGTCCGGCACGGGCGCGGGAGTCTGGATCACGTGCGCGCCGCTGCGCAGCAGAATGTATACGCGCGAAATCCATTGTCTGCTCCGGATCAGTGTCGGCCGGGAGCGACGCAGCCGCGCCGCGCACCGTGCCATCTGCGTTGGACTGTAGCCAAGCGGAACAGTTCGATCAACCCGTAGATCGGCCGCGCACGCCTCACCGTATGGCGCTCGGCAGCTGCTTGTGCACTGCCCAGCCCTGCCCGGCCAGCAGGCCTGCGGAAATCCCGAGGAAGGCCCCGCCGATGATGTCGCTGACGAAATGCCAGTCGCCGACGACGAGCAGCACCGCGGCGAGCGCGAGCAGCAGCGCGAGCGGCCAGCGGCTCACGCGGTAGACGCGCATGAAGACGCCGGCCAGCGAGCCTGCGAGGACCATGTGTCCGGAGGGGAAACTGCTCATCGCTGAGCCCTTCCACCAGTGAATTGCATGGTGCGCGCCATGCATGACCGCAGAGGGATTCGGGACCCCGAACAGCGGCTTCAGCACATGGCTGTTGACCGCGTACGCACAGATGGAAGTCAGACAGGCCACTGCAATGGTCTCGGCAAGCAGCGACAGATGGCCGCGCACCAGGCGCGCCAGCACCAGGATGACACTGACGGCCGCCTCGATCGCCAGAATAATGGGCGCAGCGAGCGGCTTGTTCAGCGGATGCAGGAAACGCCCGAGCATCCAGAAGTACCGTGCCGTCGGCACATCTATGGTCGCAAACGACAGCAGCGCGAGCGCGGCGCAGACCAGCAGCAACAGCAGCCAGATTTCCATCACGACGGAGAAGCGTTTCACGTAGTCGATACCTCCGGCGCGACGGTAGCACCTCATGCGTTGCGCCGCGAGCGCAGCGTGGGGCCACGCACGCGCCGACGCAAGTGAGCGGCGTGGCGGCCGGCCGTGGTCAGGCAGGATTCGCACGACGGTTCGCAGTGCGGTCCGAGCCAAGACCCATGCGCGTCGGCAGCGAGCGACGACAGGCGTTCAAAGGTCGGCGCTCAGCGGGTACAGCGGCCTCGGGCTAAACGTGCGTCGTCGCAGTGCGAGCACGTTGCACTGAGGGCAACGCGCCGCGACTTCGGCGTCGCGGCGGCCCTCTGGCGCATCGCGAAAGGACCGCCCGCAGCTGCGGGCGGCGGGGCATCAGAACTCCACCCACTCCTCGCGGCCGCCGCCCGCGGCGCGCTTCTGCGGCGGTCGTGCGGGCCGTGAAGCGGCAGTGAGTGGCGGAACACGGTGGGCGGGTGCTGCGGCACTTGCGGCAGGCTCGCCGTCGTTCGATGTGTGCTCACCACTGCCAACCGCTGCGGCCAGTTCATCGACTTGCTGCAAAATCGACTCGCTCGCGGCAGAAGCTTGTTCGACCAGCGCCGCATTCTGCTGGGTGACGTCGTTCATCTGCGTGATCGCGCGGGCGATCTGATCGATGCCGCCGGTCTGCTCGTTCGAGGCCGCGGCGATTTCGGCCACGATGTCGGTGACCTTCTGCACCGCGCCGACGATGTCGCGCAGGCTTTCCCCGGATTGCGTCACGAGGCGCGAACCGTCCGTGACCTTCGCACCGCTGTCCTGAATCAGCGCCTTGATCTCCTTGGCGGCCGAGGCCGAGCGGCCCGCGAGATTGCGCACTTCGGAGGCCACGACCGCAAATCCGCGCCCCTGCTCGCCGGCGCGTGCCGCCTCCACCGCCGCGTTCAGGGCGAGCAGGTTGGTCTGAAACGCGATCTCATCGATCACGCCGATGATGGCGGAAATCTTGCGGCTCGCAGCGCTGATCGCGTCCATCGCTGCGACGGCTTCGGTCACCACACTGCCGCCGCGCTCGGCACTGGCGCGGGCCTCGCTGGCGAGCTGGTTCGCATCGGCGGCGCTCTGCGAGTTGTGCTTGACGGTTTCGGTCATTTCTTTCATCGAGCCGGCGATTTCCTCCAGGCTCGCGGCCTGCTCCTCGACCCGCTGACTTAGGCTGGTATTGCCGTCAGCGATATCACGCGCGCTCACCGTCACTTCACCGACCGCGTGGCGGATCCGCCCGACCAGTTCATCGAGCTGCTGCGTCAGACGTTTGCGCTCCGTGATGTCAGTGGCGAACTTTACGACTTTGATGGGTCGTCCGTCGGCATCTAGGATTGGAGTGTAGGCCGCCTGTAGCCAAACTTCTCGTGCGCCTTTGGCGAGCCGGCGATATTCACCGGAGTCGTGCTCGCCACGGCCGAGTTTGGCCCAGAAGGCCCGGTATTCGGCGCTGT
>JAPTUI010000423.1 GCA_028067895.1 Pseudomonadota bacterium
GGCGAGGGCCAGGTCCTGGGCGAAGACAGCCGCAAGCATTATCCCAAGGGCTTCAAGCCGCCGCTCCTCGACACCGCCAAGGGCTATGACCTCAATGCGGCCATCATCGCCATGGTGCGCGTCAAGCTCGGGTACCGTACGAATCAGCCTTACAACCGCAACCCCATCGAAGCGCACGAGCACTGGAACAATACGATCACCCGCGGAATGAGAGCCTTGCCGGCGATCCTCGAGGCGATGACCCAGGCGTATGCGGGATTCGGCGTATTTCTCGCCGGGGGGTATTTCGATCTCATCGTGCCGTATTTCCTGCCGTTGACCGCGTTGCAAGCGGTCCACCTGCCGGCAGCGCGATTCGTCCACAGGCTCTATCCGACCGGCCATGCCGTGCTGAACGATGTCGCGGCGCGTCCGGCGGCGGTGAGTGACGTGAGGGCGTTTTACCGCTCTCGTGCATGACGGGAGCACGGGACATGGGCCGCGCGAATTCGCCGACGCAAAAACCTCGTGCCTGGGGCCGTCCGGACTGGACTGGGTTCGGCTGGGCGACGGGCGAGTTCGGTCTCGCCTGTTACGTCGGCATCACGACGATCTACCTGCTCTTCTACGCCACACAGGTCCTGCACATCCCACCGGTGGTGGCGGGACTCGCGCTGCTCGTGCCCCGGGTGTGGAACGTGGTCGCCGATCCGATCGTCGGCATACTGTCCGACAAGACGCGGACGCGCTTTGGACGGCGGCGGCCGTATCTCCTCGGAGGCGCTCTCTTGTGGGGCGCCTGCTTCGCGCTGCTCTTTAATCTCTCTCCGCTGCACGATCGGCTGCTCAGCGCCGTCTGGTTCGGGATGGTATTCCTCGTCAACAACACCGGGCTGTCGCTGTACCAGGTTCCCTACGCCACCATGCTGGCGGAGATCTCTCGCGATCAGCAGGTGCGGACACGCCTGGCGGGGTATCGCGAGATCGTTTCCCGCGCAGCAATTCTCCTCACGCTCGCCGGTGGTCCGTGGCTTCTCGGCCACGCTGCTTCCAAAGCGGAGGGATTCCGCATCATCGGCGTGGTGTTTGGAATTGCGATCGTGGTGGGCGGGGTCGCAGCATTTCTCGCGACGGGCGATGCCGACGTTCCGGTAACCGCCTACAGGCACCTCGGTTTACGCACCCAGGTCGTGACGCTGGTGGAAAACCGTCCACTAGCGTGGCTCTCGACGAGCTTTCTCTGTGTGAACATCGGCGATGCCGTCTTCAGCGGCGCGCTCGTCTACTACATCACCGGGATCCTCGGTCACAGCCCCGCCGCGATCGGCGTGCTGTATCCGGTGAGTTCCGTCACCGGCATCATCGTGGCGCCGCTCTGGTGGCGCACCGCCAACCGCCTGGGCAAGATTCCCGTATGCCGCATCGCGCTTGCGCTCAATGCGCTCTGCTGCCTGCTGCCGCTTGGCATCACCACAGGACGCTATGATCTCATGTTTCCATTCATGGCGCTCTACGGCTTTGCCAACACGGGGGCCCGCCTGGTGCCGAACGCGATGGCGCCCGATACCGCCGATCTCGACCAGGCGCGCACCGGAGAGCGGCGCGAGGGCGTGATATTCAGCATCTTCATCTTTGTCCAGCAGACCGGGTTCGCGGTCGGAGGCTTCCTGCTCAGCGTGTTCCTGGCATTCGGTCTACGTTCCGTCACCGCAGCCGGGGCGCCGCAGTTTCTCCCCACGGCGATCCTACTGACCTTTACTCTCTGTGCCGCAGCGCTTTACGGGAGCGCCTTTTTCGCCATCCTTCCCTACCGGATGCCGACGCGTGAAGGGTTGATCGGGGTGGACCCCGCCGAGAGCGACGCCGAGGCGTCTTGAGCGTCAATCGTGCGGTGATATGAGCGAAAATGAGTTGCAGAGCGCGTTTGCAGTCTACGCTCCGCAGGAGGTGCGCGCGTTGCTCGATGACGACGGGTGCATCAACGCGGTTCGCGCCGCAATGGCCCAGCTCTCGGCACACGGTTGCCCCCAGCCCCTGCGCAGCATCGTCGAGATCGCGCCCACGAAGCTCATGGGGCTGATGCCGGGCTCGCTGGAGAATTCGGAAGGATTTGGCGCCAAAGTGGTCTCGGTATTCCCCGATCCGCGCCGACCTGGGCACTCGTTCCATCGAGGCATCGTCGCTCTTTTCGATGGTGACAGCGGGCGCCTCGAGTGCATTGCGGATGCAGGCGAGGTGACCCGTATCCGCACGGCGGCGGCCTCAGCGGTCGCGACGGACGCACTTGCCCGATCCGACGCGCGGCGGCTCGCCGTCTACGGATGCGGTGCTCAGGCTGCCTCGCATGTGCGCGCAATCACGCGAGTCAGGACGCTCGAGGAAATCCTGGTGTGGGGCCGTTCGATCGAGCGGGCTACCGAGTTTGCCGCGCGAATGGCTGAAGCGGTACACGTTACCGTGCGTGCCGTTGCGGATGGACGGGAAGCGGCCGACACCGACATCATCTGTACGGTGACAGGCTCGGCAACCCCGGTGCTCCGCGGGGAATGGGTCCGGCCGGGAACGCACATCAATGCGGTTGGCTCCAGCCATCGAGGACCCGTTGAGATTGATCACGCTCTGGTCGTCTCGAGTCGCTACATCGTCGACAGTCGCCGCTCGGCGTTCGCGGCCGCCGCGGAGTTCCTGTCGGCCAAGGAGGCGGGCCTCATCGGCGAGGAGCACATCGTGGCCGAGATCGGTGAGGTGCTCCTGGGGCGTGTGCCGGGTCGGACGTCAGCCGATGAAATCACGGTTTACAAGTCCCTGGGCCACATCGTGCAGGACCTTGCCGCGGTGAAGTATATTCACACGCGCGCCATAAGGCAGAGGGATCGTCGTTGAGACGCAAACGTGGGCACAGCGCCGCTTCTTACCACCTTCGCCGCGGCTCCTGCAACAGTGCGCCCGGCGTACCGGTGCTGGCGACGGCAGCCAGCGGCGGCGCCGATTGACTGGATGTGTTTGTCGAGGGCGTGCCGCCGGTTGGGGACGGTGCGGGCTGGGTCCTGCGGCTCGATGCGACAGTCCACGAGCGCATCGAGCAGGAACTCTTTGCGCGTGTACTTGAGGTCGCTTTCCTGTCTCCGCCTCTCAAACATGCGGTAGGCGAGCTCGATATCGCGCAAGTCCGAGCGACTGCTGAGGATCTGGGTCTGATGGTCGCCGTCTTCGCACAAGCGTGCGATCTGCCGCAGGCGCAATTTCCCCTCGAGCAGCCGTACCGGCTGATCGTGCGGGTCGTAGCTGACCCGGTGGCCATCGAGCTTGGCGCGACGATGTACGAAGCGGCCCTCGGCGATGGGAGGGCTCTTGCCCTTGCGGTAGGTGAGCAGGTCAAAGCCCTGCGCGATCATGCTGCGGAAGAGTTTCGGGCTCCATCCGCCGCGATCGAAGACGATAGTCGCTTGCCGCTCGCCGACGGTGGCGCGCACCTCGCGCAGCGAAGCGGGGAAGGCCTTGGTGAGGGAAGCATCGAGCTCGCCGGTGATCAACAGCAGCGGATCGCTGGCGCGATCATTGATCAAGTAGCCGGGGGTGGCGGGCATCGCCAGATGGCGCCGGGCCACGAAAGCCTTGGAAATCGCGTGTTTTCCGTGATAGGCCCGCACATGACCGTCGATGTACAGGAATCCCATGAGCTCTGCGCGCCGTGCCATACGCACCCGGGCCAGCTTCGCCCCGAGCGCCTCAGCCCAATGCTGGGCAGCCAGCCGAGCGAGCTTGCGCCTCAAGGTCTTGAGCTCAGGGCCGCGGTTGAGTCCGAGGAGCCGCCCGAAGGCGGCCGGGTCGTGCTCCTTGAGCTGTTCGAGCGCCGGATATGAAGCAGCGCCATCAGAAACAGCGTCAGCGACGTTGTGCGCAATCCATAGAAGGCAGGTCCGATCCCGCCGTAGAGCTTGCGCGCGGCCCGCAGCAGCCCGCTGTGCGCCAGGTAGGGCAGCGGCACCAGCGCCCCCAGCGCCCCAACCCCGCCGATTCGTTCGCCATCACGGGACATCGGCGCCGCATCATCGAGCAGCCCCACATGCGCGGGCCGCCGATCGAGGGCTCGATCGGCCGCATCCGAGTGCAGGCTCATCGATACCGGCTCGTCCTCCTTGGCTTCTTCGTCGACGACTGTCGCTTCCTGCAAGTTCGTTGCCGGCGGCTGATAGACACGCGACTCGAGAGGGTCGACGGACAGCGGTGATATCGTTGGTGGCTCGCGAAGCAGCCCTTTCGGTACTGACATAAACGCGAGCTGCGCCCCCTCCGCGCCCTTTTGAGGAGCCTACGAGCTTCCTGATCGCGTTTGGTGCACACCCAGTCGCTGCGCGATCGTCCGGTTGCTCAAACCCGCACTCTTCAGCCGCTCGATCAGGCGCAAGCGTTTCCACGAGATACGGCGTCGACCACGACGCCACCCGCCCGGCCGACCCAGTCCCGCCATCCGAGCCTGCCCGTACCATTCTTGATACCGGCGCAGATTGCGCTCGGACTTGCCGAACGCCCGCGCCACCTCCGTGTGCTGAGCGAATTCTGACTCCACCAACATCACCATTGCGTAGGCTTCGGCAACCGCTTCAGCGATGCCGCAGTGATGCACCGGAAGCCCTCCGCGTACGACCACCCGCTGCTCACCCTGCGTCCGCAGCGTGCAGCGCGCATTGATGATCACGGTGTCCGACGGGGGTGCCGCGGGCAGCCCCCGAGCGAGCTCGCTGTTGATGCCCGATAGCGAAACCGGACTAAAGTATTGGTCCGCAACCTCTTGCCGAAAAAGCCTGCTACTTCCAGAGCTTACGAACCGCCAAGCCAAGAGGCAGTACAGGTATTGGTGCGCACCCCGGGCGGCGAAAAAGCCCGCATTTCAGCCCCGGGAAGGGGCTATGTCAGGAGGTCTGGTGTGACGCGAATGAAAACCACGACGGATCGGGTTTTCAA